>JBEITS010000138.1:0-1755 GCA_040374805.1 Campylobacterota bacterium
GATTCAAACTCAGAAGCACATCCACGGAAAAAATTAGCCACCATCTTGTCATTTTTTTTTGTAACTAATTCAGTCTTCTCCAACTCCTTTGCTGCAAAAAATTTTGCCTCAAAACCAGGAAGCATTTCTACAAGTCCATTCGCTCTGCAATACCCGTGCGATGCAAACTCCATAAGCGCCACAACAGCAAGAGACAACACAATAGCAACAGTTGTTTTTGCTAAAAAACCGTCAAAATTTTTCAAAAGAAAGGTGTCTTGCATGAGCACAATTTGCTCGCCAGGCGAAAGATCTTGGCTCTTTTTTTTAGAAATTGCTTTAATTCTTGCTTGCCGTTGTTTAGTTTCTAACTCTTGCTCAGCAATAATGGGATTATTAGCCATAAGGCTGTATGAGAAAAGTGTTTCAATTGCACGAATTTGTTCTTTGGTAGCAACATACAGATGTTTCTCTGGAACTACCGGCTTAGGTTGAACTGGCTCACCGGGTGGGTTAGAAAAGGCAGGTGCACCGTTAAAAAGGCTCAAAACAGCCAAAACAAGGGATAATAAAGATCTTTTTTTCATGGACATTTACCTCCCATGCAAAGACTATCAAGGACTATACCAATAGTAGCTGAAAGCTGCTCAACAACAGAAAGCTCTCGCCGAAATAACAAAAAACAGGCGCTTTTCTATAAAAAACGCCTGTCTAGGTTTCAATTAGAATCGATAAAGCCCGTTAAAGCCCACAGCTTACTATGAACCTGCAGGCGGCATGGTTGTTGTTTTCTCGTGAGCGATAAGCACCTGAAAGATCCGCTTGTCGGTTGCTTGCTGAACCGTGAAGATATAACCCCGATACAACAGCTTTTCGCCATTTTGGGGAAGATATTCAAACTTTTCGGCCAAAAAACCTGCCAATGTGAGAGATTCTTCTACATCAAACGTGATAGCCAAAAATTCTTCGAGCTTATCGAGCATAATGCTTGCATTCACCAGCCAGCCACCCTGCTCGAGCGGGATAATTCCAGTATGAATCTTTTCGTGCTCGTCACTAATTTCGCCCACAATCTCTTCGATAAGATCTTCAAGCGTAACAAGGCCAATAACGTTACCAAATTCATCGATAACAATAGCCATATGCATGCGTTTTTTGAGAAATTCATTCAATAATTGGCTCACACGCTTAGTCTGCGGAGCAAAAAGGACCGGGCGAACCAACTCTTTTAATAATTTGTCAGATTGCTGAGAATAATGATCAAAAAGATCCTTGTGATAGATAATTCCCACAATATTATCTTCTTTGCCATCATAAATGGGCACACGTGAATATCGGTGGTTACGCATCAGCTCAATAGCGTCTTGGATGCTTACATTCACATCCAAAAGGATCATATCACTTTTAGGGACCATCACCTTTTCAACTAAGATCTCACCCAAACCAAAAACATTTTGTAGCATCTCAGATTTTTCTGAATCAATAACACCCGAAGCATCGCTTTGCTGAATAAGATACTCAAGCTCATCTTCGGTAAAAACATCGTGCGAACCAGTAACATCGTTACCCAGCAGTGCAAAAAAATTATTTACCAACGACTGCAAGACAGCAACAAGGGGCTGCAAAAGCTGAATAATAAAGGATGCCAACCAAACAAGTGAGCGAATGCCTTTTTCGTAATGAATTCGGCCATAGGTTTTGGGCAAAAGATTGGTAAGAATAATGTTTAAGAGGGTACAAACTGGAAGTGCTAAAAGCTCTCCAAATGCTCCAAAA
>JBEITS010000014.1:0-14089 GCA_040374805.1 Campylobacterota bacterium
AATTTTCACACCCCCTCTCGCACGAGGTAACGCAACAAGCTATTGATGCATTTAGCTCAATGACTCAATTAAAAGTTCTTCCAAAAATTGTTATAAAACCTAGTCTTATCTGTGGCGTTCGCATGTATTCAAAAACATTATCGTACGAACGATCCATTGCTAAAGATTTAAACGATGCTCAAACCCTCACAAAAACTAAAGGTGGATTATGGTAAAAAAAGAAGTCGATATCATTGGACTTCTTGAGCAAGCCTTTTCCGAAGAAGGTCAATCTGAGCTCAAAGAAATTGGTTCTGTTGTCAGAGTTGGCGATGGAATTGCGAACGTCTATGGCCTTACAAGCGCCATCTACGGTGAATTAATTACATTCGAAACAGGCGACCAAGGCGTTGCACTAGATCTTGATGAACACTTTGTTTCCGTTGTTTTGCTCGACAAATCAAGCAACGTAGTTGAACACACACAAGCATATCGAACAGGCTCTGTTTTTCAGGTTCCCGTAGGAGAATCACTCCTTGGAAGAACCATCAACGCTCGAGGCATTCCGCTTGACGGACTAGGACCTCTAGACGCAGAAGAAACTCGCCCCATCGAGCGAGAAGCACCGGGAATTATAGACCGAAAACCTATCAACCGCCCCTTCGAAACAGGAATTATGGCAATTGATGCCCTAGTGCCGATTGGCAAAGGCCAACGAGAGCTTATTGTGGGCGGCAGAAGCACAGGAAAAACGGCGATTGTGCTCGATGCAATTCTTAACCAAAAAGACAAAAATGTTATTTGCATCTACGTTTCGATTGGCCACAAACAAGCCGACACCGCACGAATTGTTAACCTTCTTGAGCAACATGGCGCACTTGAATATTCGGTTGTAATTGCGGCAGACGCGTATAATTCAGCACTCAATCAATTTTTTGCTCCTTATTCGGGCTGCGCAATTGGCGAATATTTTATGGATAAAGGCCGCGATGTGCTGATTATCTATGACGATTTAAGCAACCACGCCGTGGCCTACCGAGAGCTCGCTCTTCTTTTAAGACGCCCACCCGGCCGAGAAGCTTACCCTGGCGATATTTTTTACATTCACGCACGCCTTTTGGAACGCGCCGGCCAACTTAACGACAACCTAGGAGGCGGATCGCTCACCGCGCTTCCTGTAGTTGAACTTCAGGGCGACGATATCGCCGCATATATTCCAACAAATCTTATTTCCATCACCGACGGACAAATTCTTCTGGATACAAACCTTTTTAACCAGGGCATTAGACCTGCAATTAATATTGGGCTCTCTGTTTCTCGCGTAGGGGGCGCGGCTCAACACCCTGCAACCAAGATGCTTGCAGGCCAACTACGCCTAGAACTTGCTCAGTTTGATGATCTTCAAGCGTTCTTACAATTTGGTTCTGAGCTCGATAAATCTAGCAGGCAAAAACTTGACCGCGGCAAGCGCGCAATCGAACTCATCAAACAAATGCGCTACGATTTATACTCTTTTGTAGATCAAACGCTTTGTATCTTTTTGTTGCGCATGGAATTTTTAGACCAGTTTAAAATCGAAGAAATAAGCGAAGTATCTAAAAAATTTGCTGATTTTATTGAGCAAATGCACAACAAAATATATCTCGAAATCCAAACGACTAAAGCTCTCAGTCCAAGCACAAGTGCTCAACTTAAAGCGATCGCCGAAGACTTCTGCATGATTTTTGCTCGAACAAGCTCGCTGTAAAACAGCGCATTAAATTAAGAGACCCCCCAACTTAAAAAGTTGGAGGGTTGGGGGGGGCGAACAACGTTTGCACGCTGTTCATTTAGGGTCTTTTTTCAAGATAAGGCGGGACAGGTAACAGCCCCGATATGCGGAGGAGGTTATCAGCCATACCTGGCACTGTCAAGACAAATCCACGGATACGCAAATCCACGATTAGTTCAATCAAATCCATCTATTTAGATGACACAAAAGATTATCTCAAGATTCATTTAGAATAGTTTTTCTTGAACCTCATCAAGTCCAAGAACCTGCAAAATATCTTCTAGGGTTCGACTCCCTAGAATTTCAATCCGCTTGATGCGAGACGTATGGCCCGTAAGAATTGCAATGTCACGCTTTGCAACACCAAGAGCCGAACTCAAGGCCTCAAGCACGGCAGCGTTTGCTTTGCCATCAACAGCCGGAGATGTAACATAACACTTAATCTCCCCCGAATCTGACCGCGCCCAACGCGCTTTTTTTGCGTTGGGCGAAACCTTTATGGTGAAAACACAAGAAGCCATTAGCCACCCAACCCCGCACTCTCATACGCTATCGATTTAATAAGAGCCGCATTCAATTCTTGCTCAAAATGCTTCTTAATATCAGCATGAACATCATACTCAAGGAAAAACACTGCACCCATACTCAAATCGTTCTGAATAACTCTAAAAAAGTCACTTGGAAGCATTGCAGCATGCAAATTAATATAAAAAATGAATCGCTGTGTAAGCGTTGAATACAAGTCCTTAAAATCATCCATGTGCGTAATAATATTTTTTTGTGCAAAATCACACGTGTAGGTCCCAATCCGAATAAAGGACGACCAAATAGATTCAAACGCATGAGGCGGCCACACAACGCGATCGAATAGCAAGTTAATAAATTGAATAGTAAGCGATCGCAAACGTTCACGGTCGTGCCTGCTGCGCGCAAGAGCTGTCTCGTCACTCTCGAGCGACATATACGCCGAACGCGCCACCATTCGCGAAAGCTTTGTCAAAAAATCATTCGGACGAGTAGAAAGCATATTTGAATACTTCACAAAACATTCACACATTAATTGTTCAACATCGCGCTGAACCGCGCCAATGGAGCTTGAAACATTTTTTTCGTAATCAAGATGACCTTCAAGCAATCCCACCAATTCTGGTAAAATCTGGTGCAAAACAGCATCATCAATCACCATGCACGATTTAAATTTGTTATAAAAACATCGCAAGCCAGCATCGATAGCCAAAGCATCCAAATTATAGCGATGCGCCATTTTTATAAATGCTAAAACATCGCGTCCATTCAACGACATACGAACAGTAGAACCCGGCTCATCGCACGTTTTTTTTACATATTCGAGCAAACTTTTTGCTTCACGTGAATCTATAGAAAGGTAGTCATTTTGCTCTGAATTAACAATCCACTGAGACTCAAGCAATGCATCGGCTTCATCCTCAGCATTTGCCGCTTGGTCAAAACTATCTTGAACGACCTGAACCATAGAATTCGGCAATTCTGAACTCCGTTCTGCCTGCCCACCCAGCACGGCAGCTGCTCCATCTTTAGCCACTTCAATGGGCCGCACAATTCCTTGCTCAACCAAAACAGCAGCATCATTCGTTGGATTTTCTGGTTCAGCAGGAAGCGAAGAATCTGCATCGAGCGACAAAAAACCTTCTGTGGCATTTGACCTGACAAGCTGAGGCGTTGAAAGCAAATGAACCTGCTCTGGCAAACGAACCTGATTAGCAACTGGAGTATCGTTTTGAGCACAGACCAAAGAAGTCGCAACGGCCACAAGGCCACACAATGCGTACTGTGTAAATAACCTCATTTTTATTCTCATGCCAAAATCCTTTTGATACAGTAGCGCCTAGACGCGCCTTGCAACTCATCGTAATGAGTTAGCATGCAAGGGGCAAATTTTGCAAGCAAACCACCCATTGTTTGGACCAAGCTCCATGCCATTGTATCGCTATACCGCCCTTGATAAAAGTGGAAAAAAAATTTCAGCAACATTGGATGCCAACTCTAAACAGCACCTTAAAGACGTGCTCAAAGGACAAGGAATCCTTATGGCCTCATGCGAACTCGCACAGCAGCGCTCGCAAGGATCATCCCTCGATTCATTATTTGCAACATCCGTCCCAGAACATGTTACGTTTCTTTTTACACGCCAACTTTTTGTGCTTGTACGCGCCAAACTGCCCCTTCTAAAATCAATCGAACTTCTTTCCGAGCAATTTTCGGGTAGGTTTGCAAAGATTCTCATTGATATCAAAGACGACCTTAAAGCAGGATCATCATTTGCAGCTTCGCTCGAAAAACACGCCGATGTATTCCCTGTATTTTATACGCAGCTAGTCTACGCCGGAGAACTCAGCGGCAACCTTGAACTCGTGCTTGGACGACTCACTAAATATCTGCAACGAAATATCGAATCTTCTAAAAAAGTATCTGATGCCATGATTCAACCACTTTTTTTGCTTGCAGCAAGCGTTCTTATTTCAGTTGGCGCACTTGTATTTCTTGTACCAAGCCTCAAAACAATGTTCGCACAATTCGGCGGAGATCTTCCGGGCCCCACACAAGCATTAATAGAATTATCAGATTTTTTTACCAGCAGCTGGCCAACAATTCTCGCAATTTTCCTCACCCTGGCAGTGTCTTTTATCGCATGGAAGCGAACGCGCTCCGGGAAATTTTATATCGATAAAACATTGCTCAAACTTCCTCTTATCTCGCATTACACAAAAACAAAAGCCGTAGTGCAGTTTTCAAAAACACTCGGAGTTTTGCTCGAAAGCAATGCCTCGCTCCCCGCAAGTCTTGAGATCGTTTCAAACATCATTAATAACCGTGTTCTAGTTGAAGCTCTCAACACTGCGCGCGAAAACATCATAAAAGAAGGCAAAATTGCACGATATCTCGCTGAAACAAAAATTTTCCCACCAATCGCTATTTATATGATACAAACAGGTGAAGAATCTGGAGATTTAGCCCAGATGTTAACTATTGTAGGTTCAGACTATGAAGCTGAATTAGATGAGATGGTGGATAAGGGCATCAGCATGATTAACCCTGCAATGATGATTCTCATTGCGATTATCCTTATGTGGCTCATGGCCGCAATCATGTTGCCAACACTCAGTCTCAGCAACGTAAATATGTAACGTCTTTTACAAAGGAAACAACCATGAAATTACACGCAAAACAATCGGGTTTTAGCATTTTAGAAATGATGCTTGTTATGAGTATTGTTGTCTTCTTGGCCGTAATGATTGTCCCTCGCATTACCTCCTTTATTGGACGTATCGGAAGAGACAAAACTAAACTTATTCTTTCTGATGTGTATGGAGCGATTTCGCGCTACTCTCAAGACATGGGGCACGCTCCTCAACCGGAAGAAGGCGGCTTAAAGGCGCTTGTTACAAGACCTAAAGGGCCAACAGGCCAAGACTGGAATGGACCGTACCTTCCAAGCATTCCTGTAGACAACTTCAAAAAAGAATTCTATTACGCCGCACCTCCAAGAAAATTCAAAAATATCTACAAGAAATTTGAAGTCTACTCGATGGGCGATGACGACGATGACGATTTGAGTAATGAATTACGCCAAGGCGCATAGTTTAGTACAACGTACAGCTCGTGTATCAGAAACAGGCACTGGAGTTTCGATTTAATGCAACATAAGCCTGGATTTGGTCTGCTAGAAGCATTATTAACGCTTGCCATCGTACTTGTGATGGCAAGCGTTATCACAACCTCTATGATCCGCGACAGCACACCAGACGATCTGAAAAATATTTTCTTTACCATCAACAACATGATGAACACAGCGCGACGAGAAGCAAGCACAAAACATTGTGCCATGCGCTTACACATCTATACCAACACAAGTCCACACACCATTACGCTAGAGCAAGAGACACCCAACTTAGAAAATCCAGGAAGCTCAAAGTTTGTGCCTACATCCATCATTGGCGAAATCACAAGTTATCGCATCCCCACAACGTGGGCAATCACAGCTGTGTATCAAGCAAGTACCGAGCTTTTAGTAGAAAACAAAAAACACGCCACATGCGCACTCGCACCTACGGGAATTTTACCGCCCCTCCTCATTCACCTTCAGGCAACAAAAACAAAACAAGTGGCAACACTTAAAGCAGAACCCTTTTTGAGAAATTTCACACTTCATCACCAACGTATTGCTCCCCCCAAAAAAGCATCGGGCAAAAAATGAAACGCCCCGGCTTTATGATCTTGGAAACCGTTATTGCTATGAGCGTGCTCGCGCTTATTTCGTTTGCTGCAATCAAAGTTATTTCTAGCAACAGATCTCACATTGAAGCTCTCACCAACAAATACGAACTTCTTCTTACCGCAAAAAAACACCTCACGCTCAGGCTGCTCAACCCTGCGCAAAAAGAACACGATGAAGCCTTGTTTGAGCGATCCAATGTAATTATCAAAGCAAAAGTAACCGATATTGAGCCAAAATCTTCGCTCAAGAACCACATGCACGATCTTAAACTTCTGAATGTAACGGTCCACAAAGAGGGTCTACAGCAAGATGCTGTGAATGTTATAGGATTTATCATGGCAAGCCAGCCGGAAGAACAGAAGTAACATGAGAAATGCACAAAATGGATCTATGCTCCTTGAAGCTCTTATAGCCCTTTCCATAACATCTTTTCTTGTTTTTTCTGTCGCCAATATTACCAGCAACACCTCGCAGTCATTTAAAACAATTACAGCAATTGGCCAACATCAACAAAAAATAATAGCCGTAACCAACCAACTAGAACGCGATCTCTCAACACTTGTTGCAATCCCCACAAAACAACCTGCAGATGACAAAGATGCAGACAAAGCAACCGCCGACGCAAAAAAGAAAAAAGTTTCCCGCGCGTTGATTGGACAAGCGGATTTTAATGACACAATAAAAATCCAAAAAAAAGATTTCCCAACGTTTAAGGTAATTAACGGACTTACAACATCTCCGCTAGAAAGCTATGGGGAAAACAAACCTCATCTTGTAAGATTTACATACAAACTCATCAAACAAACACTTAAAGCGCCACACCATAAGACACGCGCCTTTAAGCTGTATCGCAGAGAAACAACCAATCTTGATGATTTAAACGTCAAACAAGAAAACGAAATGAAAGACAGCAACTTTTCAACCAGCTCCGAATGGGTACTTATTTGCGACAATATTAGCGATTTGTTTGTGCGCTATTACACCTTTGCCCCCTCTCAGCCGACGCTTCAAAAGCCTGACGAAGGAACAGCTAACGAAACAAAAAACACAGAAAAATCCGCCCAAAACCCTGCAAAAAGGGAAGCCTCTCAAGCAAGCCCACAAGAAGCGATAAACTCATTTACATGGCCCATCAGCAAATTAGGCGAAGAATTCTCGCAACGCGTCCCCCATTCAATCCACGTTATTTTGCGCCTTTGGAATTCAGATTTCACCAAAACATTCGATCACCAAAGCATTATTCCATGCATGGCCTACGCCGGAACACTTCCCGAACATCTGATAGAAGCCAAGGCAGCAGAAAAACCAGCAACAACAGATCAGTCAGCTAACACACAAAAAACAGATGGAACAAACACTCAAGTTGCAGCCCCTGGCGCTACAGCAGCCTCAGCACCTGCAGCTAGCCCATTGCCCCCTACGCCGCCTCAGCAACTCCCCGTAGGCAATAATTTTAAAGAGATGCAGCCACCTGCTCAAGCACGCCAACAACCGCCCCAAGCCGTGCCAAATCTAGACTATCCACACGGCGCGGCTCCACATTATTCGCCACAAGAACAAGCAGCCAACGAAGCATTTTTTGCACAATATCCCCCTGAAGTAATTATGCAGATGCCACCAGAACAAATTATGAAAGTAATGCCACCAGCACTTCAGCAAGAAGTGCATGCCCACATTCAAGAAATGCAAAGAGATCCACTGAAATACATACAAAACGTTATGGAGCTGCTCAAGCATGAACGTTAAAACAAACGGCTCAGCGCTGCTTATCACCCTTCTTTTCCTCAGCGTTATTGGCATTTTAGCTCAAAAGCTTGTTCAATCTTCGCTGCTCACATCGCACATGCTCAAAGAACAAATCAATAGCACAGAAGCTCGAATCTTGGCCCTGAATGGGCTCACGCTTGCATGCTCGCAACTCAGCACACAAAAAACACCCAACAAAAAACTATCGCCTGAAGATGTAAAGAAAAAACAACTTGGTTCATTGCTGCTCAACCTCAACCGTTGGCAAACATTTAAACTGACAAGCAACCTTGACGGAATGAATGGCACCATAAAAATTTGCATCAGCAGCGAAGAGGGAAAACTTCCCACAAGCGATCTTATGGACCTTAAAACAAAAGCTCTCAATAAGACGTACATTCCACTCCTCAAAACATTCCAAGGCATAACCTCAAAGAAAAATCCTGGAATTTTACAAAAAATCACTACGCTTTTACAAAAACGCACAATCCCCCTAGAAGACCCAACACAACTCAACACAGCGTTTCCTCAAAGCTTATTTTTTGATCCTGCACAACCCGCAACCAACAAACGAATTAACCTGCCACCCCCAACACTTCCCTGGCTCGATCTTTTCTCGTCATGGAATGTTACAGGCAAAATCAACCCACTCTTTTTCTCAAGCAGCATGTGCCAGGTGCTCAAGCTCAAAAACCCCTTCAGCAAGGCAATAGATGACAAAGCCGAAAAAGAACTCTATCCTCGAATCGCTGAAACGGTTAGCAAGGAATGGAGCTCCGATTGGAAGAAAAATTGGGCGCTACTTGCACCACTCTATGGAGCAGAACTGCAAATATCTCCCGAAATAACCGCCATTTTATCGGAAGAAGTTGAGCCCACAGTATTCTCAGTGATATCTTGTGGCGTTGTTCGTGGAGTTGAGCAAAGGTTGTATGCCATTATGCACAAGAAAAAACCGGCACAACCTGCAGAAAAACAACCTGAAGCCGCACCTAAAACAGCAAAAACAAATGTTAAAAATGCAGGAACCACATGCATCAGCCCCGAAAATGAATGCGGCATTGTGAGAATGTATTGGGTAGATAAATTTAATAATATAGACAATAAAACCGTAGGATTAAGCGCGTGAATACGGAAACTCGTGTTGGATTATTTATCATCATAGGTGTAGGTATTTTTTATATCTCAGCATCCATATTGGTGAAATTAAGCTCAACAAAAATGAACATAGTGTCTACAAAGCATATTTTGATGAAACCGGCGGCCTTGAAGGCAAATCGCCCGTAAAAATAGCTGGGGTTTCTGTGGGCTGGGTAGACAACATTAGCTTGTTACCCGGCGGAAAAGCCGAAATAACCATGCGTGTTCAAAGCATCCACAAATTAGGCAAAAATGCATTTGCTCGCGTTTCGCAAGAAGGACTTATTGGAAGCAAAGCGATTGAAATCGATCCGGGTGATTCATCGAGCGGTTACCTGCCACCCGGAAGCACCTTGCCCATGCCCGGCAGGGCACCAACAACGGTTAATGGCTTACTTGAACACTTCAAAGATATCAGCACAAATATTGGCGAAGTTACCCACAGCATGAAAACACTGCTCACAACAGCTGAAGCTGAAGGACGCATAAAAAACACAATCCGCAACGCGCACGACACATCAGAGCACCTAACATCCTTTACACGAAAAGCGGACGAGCTGCTGACCAACAACAAAGACCATATCAACGTTTCTGCCGAGAACATTAGAAGCGCAACAAGCAATATCGATGATGTTGCAGGAAAAATTAACCGCGGCAAAGGATTAATCGGAAAACTTGTTAACGAAGATGAAATTTACACCGACGTTCAAAAAACCGTGAAAGGCATCCGCACCTATGTTAATAAAACACAAAATATTCGTATCAAGCTCGATGGCCACGTCGAAAACATGACCACCAACAGCGATAGAAAAGGATATTTTTCTGCAAGCATTTTTACCTATTCAGACTATTTTTACATGATTGAAATCATGAGCGGAAAAATAGGTAAAATTGAGCGCCAAACAATCGAACGCAAATATTACGATGCAAGCGGCGAAGAATTCACTCATATTGCCGCTTCAGATTCAGCAAGTTTTGCGGGACGAACTCCCTATGAAATGGCTGCAAAAGTTGTTGAAATTAAGTCTTCTCCAAGCAAAACAGCGTTTAATATTCAGGTAGGTAAGCGCTTTGACGATCTTACCTTTAGAACAGGACTCTTTGATGAAACATTCGGCGTTGCTATTGATTACAACATCCCCACACACTCAGAATATTTTGGATGGAAGATGTCTGTTGAAGCATTTGATTTCTGGGGCCATAACAGAACCAACGGCGACGGACGCATGCACGTTAAATGGATTAATAAAATCTCTTACATGAACAACATATATTCAGTATTTGGCATGGATGACTTTTTTAGTAAGAGCACCGCGAGCCCCTTCTTGGGAATCGGCCTCACGTTTGATGATGATGACTTAAAATATATTTTGCCCGGGCTTATGTCTCTTAAATAACCACAGTATTATTTAGGCTAAAATTGCAAAAAGGGAGCGTATTTCTACGCTCCCTTTTTTTATGTAAATATTATTTAGCTTTTTTAGCAACAGAAGGCTTTGCAGGAGAAGCCAATGCTGGCAACACAGGCAACGCACCTGCAGATTTAGCTTGCCCAAAAGGCTTTGAAGCTTCTGAATCTGCAATGTCTGACACCTTTTCGGCATCCTTTTTGTCTTTTACAGATTTCTTTTCATCAGCTTTTTTAGAATCTGCGGCTCCCTTTTTTGAGCTTACCGGAGCAGCATCTTCTGCCCCTGCTGATGTTGCAAGGTCCTTTGATGCAGCTTTTTTATCAACAACATCTAACGCAGGAAGCTCTAATGCGCCCATGCCTTGCTTGCCAGAACCACCCTCAGCTGGCTTTGCTACTGCCTCGGCAGATGAATAGGTGATAGGTGTTGGTTTTTTACCTTGAAGCATCTTGGCGATACTTTCACCAAATTGCTGCTTAAACACGCCGATATCTTTTTTGATAGAAGCATCAAAATCGTTTTGACGCCTTAAAACTTCAATGAACGCTTTTTCAACAATTCCACCAACATCTGCACTCAATTTTTGTGCGCCACTTGAGATTTTTTCAACCAAGCGCCCTTCTTCTGCCAACCTAAACTCTTCATGATCTTCACGGCTGTAGGTTTTTACAAGAATCGCAACCTGAGAATCGCGAATTTTAAAATCATCAGAAGCTTTTTTTGCATCTTCTGTAGCACTTTTAGTAAGCGCAGACACTCCGTCATCGATAGTTTTTTTAATCGCCGCAACGTCCAAATCAGCACTCACCGAAACAGCCGAAAAGCTCAAAAGAAGTCCTAAAAATCTGACTAATTTCATACATGTCCCCTTACAAGAAGCAACCCAACCACCATTTTAGCAATGGCAAGCTTACCGACTGTCCTTTTCTGACAGCAACAAAGAAAAAGAATGCGCACCATCTCCCGATTTTTATTAAAAAACACGTATGATAAACTGTTGCCTAAAACAAATCGCAGCCACAGCCCTGCACTACAGAAACATTCTCATCATGCAAACAACCCCCTCATTCATTCACAACGTAATTATTATTGGATCTGGCCCTGCAGGCTTAACCGCAGGAATTTACGCAGGACGCGCAGGCCTTAAGCCACTTATTATCGATGGCTCCTTGCCCGGCGGCCAACTTATGACAACAACACATGTTGAAAACTGGCCCGGAGAAATCTCCATTTTAGGCATCGATCTTATGATGAAGATGCGCGAGCATGCGCAAGCCTACGGCGCAACTTTTCTGGGCGGAATGGTCACTTCCACTAACTTCTCTGGAACACTACACGAGCTTACGCTCAACGATGGCACAAAACTGTATGCAAAAACCGTGATTATCGCTAATGGCTCATCGCACAAAAAACTCGGGTGCCCGGGCGAACAAGAATATTTTGGCCGCGGCGTAACCGTTTGTGCCACGTGCGATGCTCCTTTTTACAAAGGCAAGCGCGTTGTTGTTGTAGGCGGCGGAAACAGCGCCATGACAGAAGCAGAACATCTCACACACTTTGCATCACATGTCACCATTTTGCAGCTCCCTGCAGAAATTTCAGCTACCGACCCTATTAAAGACAAGGTGCTTGCCCACCCCAAAGTGACCGTTATTTGCAGCGCCCAAACAACAGAAATTTTGGGAAATGAAACAACCGTGACAGGCCTTGCGTACAAAAATTTACTCACGGGTTCGGTCGAGAAACTCGATGTTCAAGGGGTTTTCGTGGCAATTGGCCTAAAGCCCAACACGGCACCATACGCTGGCCAGGTTGAACTTACAGAATTCGGCCACGTAAAACTTTATGAAAAAACAAAAACAAGCGTAGAAGGCGTTTTTGTAGCTGGCGATATTGCCGACTGGGTCTACCAGCAAGCTATCAGCTCTGCAGGAGACGGATGTAGAGCCGCGTTAGACGCGCAACGGTATTTAGCGAAACTCTAAAAAGAAAAAGTAATGTGGGGGAGTATCTCCCCCACACAATTTATATATTTGCCAACTTATGATGCAAGCACTCTCTTCACCTCTTCCCATGGAGTAGGCTGCTGTTGTTGTTGCAATCTTACAATTGCGTTAATCACATCGCTCATTGAAGAATCAACTTTCTCTTCCTGAATTGGAGGACTCGATGTTTTATTCACATGCAGGCCATAATAGGAAGATCCGTTGTGCGCAACAACCGAATAATGCCAGACATCGCATAAAAAATGTTCTATCAATGGATTAAGCCCTTTTCCAATGAACTCATTCCGCGACAGATTTGTATCATCAACCACAATAAGCCGCCAATTGCCAATATTCAAAATACCATCAAGAAGCACCTTTCCACTTGAAGAAACAGCCGTAGTAACACGATCTAGCCATAGATTCTCTATCAAGCTTGCTGGAACTACAAAATAACGCGCATGACCTGCAGGACAAGAAATATTGTGCTCTTGAGCCATCAGTCTAATAAAACCATCAATCTCATCTTTATTTTTTACCTCAAAAATCGTATTTTTTTCTACGTTGCGAGAGCTAGATGACCATTCGTGTGCGCTATCGCTATCGCTATAACACTTTACTCCACCATTTCTCTGTAAATGCCGGGTAAATGGAGTAACAAATGTATCAACGCGCGCAATATCAGATCTAACACCAGGTGCGGCAAACGGATTCTCTGTTTCTTGTATCAGGCAATACTCCAACCGATCAAACGTAAGAGCAGAAGCTTTATGGGAAATAAGACCCTCATCTACGCGTCTAACACGCCCAGACGCCTCATAAGGAACAAAGGCGAGCGAGCCATCGTCATTTTTCAACGTCATGCTGGAGTCTACCGAAGGATCTTCAAGAATTGATTCGGGATTATGCACCCATAAGCGAACTACATCAATCCAAGTTTTTTCAACAGGATGCGTCAAGCACCATGCGGTATATGTAGACGATGTCTTAGGCTCAAGAACCCTCACCGAAACACGATTACCAATTGGTGATGTAATAAAGACACAAAAATTGTAAGAAAAAAAGAAACGCTCCCCTAAAACATCATCTTGAGTTAATTCACGCTCTGTATCATTAATGAAAACAATACGCCATTGACCTGCTTTTAGGTGTTGACTCAAAGCTAAAAATGCCGATTTATTTCCAGAAACGAGCGTCCACGGCATCAATAAAATGCGATGTTGATCACACAAAAATTCACGGGAACAAAATACTCGTGAAGGAGAATCGTATTCTGCCTCAGATTCTGCAAAACCTGCAACGCGCAAACCTTCTGCATCAACATGTGGAGCTACGGCGAACGAATCATGCACAACCTCAGGCTTGATACCTCTACGTGAGTGCGTCATAATACCTGGTGTAAACACGCAATCACGCGCTTCACTCGCTTCTTGCTCCAAACGAGTATAAGGCGATTGCTCAATCCGTATCAGCTCATCTATAAACCCTGCAGCCTCTTGCCAGGTCTCCATCTGCATGCAACTAGCCGTAACTATTTCATACGACCCCAGAGGGTTAAAAAGATCTGCATCAAAACAAGATTGCACCTGTTGCGCAATGCCACTCGCTGGCGGCAGCTCTTCAGCAACTGCAGGTAAACGAGCAACATCATCATTACTTTCAAGAATTAATCCCACGTCTTGGCGGTCTACATCGCTAATATGACTACTAAAATCAGCAGCAAAATGCTTAGGTGATAGCGCAAGCTTACGGCGCCTTTGATTTAAAACGTCACACAGCACATATGCTTTAAACAACAGCG
>JBEITS010000035.1:0-8942 GCA_040374805.1 Campylobacterota bacterium
CTCTGTGGTATTGTAAAATTGACGAATAGATAATTTTGAGCATTTTTACGAAAGTCGGGGGTTGCCATGATGAGTGCACTTCAGAGAGTTGTTGATTGGTTTAAGGTTGTTCTGACCGATTTGGGTTTGGAAGCTCCTTTGCAATCTATTGGAACGAACGTTGCAGATATTGAGCAAAGTATCGTTTTGTTCGGTTCTGGTCTTATTGTTGGTTTGGTGGCGCGTCGCTACCTCAAAGTAATGTTTTTTGCTGCTGCAGTTCTTATTGGCGGTGTAAAATTTCTTGAATTTAAAGGCCTTTTAACGGTCGACTGGGTTTCGATTTACTCGTTTATGGGTATTCAGGGCGATATGGCGGTCGATTCATTCCAGGCGCTTGGTCTTGCCTACCTTGATTGGATCAAAACCCATCTTGTGGCAGCCTTTGGCTTAATTCTTGGGTTATACATTGGCCTAACCAACTAAAACCTCAAGATACATTTTCTTAAAAATTTAAAGGGACCGATATTTCAGGTCCCTTTTTCTATTTTTGTGTATAGAAATCGACATTCTTTGGAGTGCATGAGATCCTGTTTTCGCAGGTGGCGTTTTCTCTTGAGGTATATGGATTTATGGCAGATGTGGACATCTCGGGGGTGGTTGCGCTTGTTGTAGGCGTTGCGCTATGGATTGGTTGTAATCGGCTTAGTAATTTTCTTAAAAAAGTATCATTTTTTTTTATATGTTTGGTTGTTCTGGCATGTATCTTCCTAGTGACGTTTCTCCATGTTGTTGGTGCGGTATTTTTCGATTTCTCTTTAGGTGCTTTTCTTGAGCTGAGTTTCTTACGTTTTTTTCCTGCCGTTTTGCACTACTCATTCGGAATTTCTATGGTTTACGTGATTCTTAGGGCGCTTTTTGGGCCTAATAATCATCAGTGGTGTGGCGATCCTGATGAGCTTGATTATTGGGATTCGGAGGCTACTCCTCGAGATAGTCTTTGGTGGGGAAGAGGACGGGGGCAGCTTCTTGAGGATATGCGTAGCTTTGGTCCTGTGCGCAAAAAGAGTCTTGGTTCTGCGTATGCGCTTGGTCGGAAATCGAGGGCGAAAAATATTTTGGGGATTGCATATGCAAACGGGCGAGGCGTTCTCCAGGATTATGTCAAAGCTTTCTATTGGTTCCAGAGCGCTGCGCGTAGAGGGTATGCGCCTGCTCAAGCGAATCTTGCGATGATGTATGAGTATGGCTTGGGTGTTGAAAAAGATCTTGCTAAAGCTGTGGGCTGGTATAAAAAAGCGGCGGTACGGGGTGGTCATAAGGTTAAAAAACGTTTGGCGCAGCTTGTTGGCAATAGTTAATGTTTTTAGATTGTTGTGGCTAAAACTTTACGGGGTACCTGAAATATCGGTCCCTTTTTTAATAACGATTGTTTTTTGTACGGCATAAAAACGTAAGAGCTTGAAAAGCAAGCTTGAGAGTCCTCACTTTAAGAGTATTCACATTCAAGATTAAGGCCTAAAGGGCTTGCTCCATGCTTTTTTTTAAACGCTTTTTATGCTCTTTTATTCTGATGGGTTTGGTTTGCGCAGAAGCTGAGCCTGTAAAAATTGAAGTGCCGCAAGCTGTGCAGGCGCCTGCCAGTGCCTACAATTATTGGCAAAAAACGGCGATTTTAAGTTTTGTTGAAATCGAAAAAAAACTTAAAAAATACCACGCCGGTTCTATGGATAAAGAATCAAATGCATTTCGTGATTGGTTGGTTCAGGGTAAAAAAGAATTTTATGACCGATTTAAACAAATCAGCACTCAAGATGGGTGGTATTTTGCGCTTAAGGCCTATATTTCTGGTTTTAATGATATACATGTGCGCATTAATTTGCACCGTGATGATAAAAACGAATGGCCGGGATTTTTGGTTCAGTTTACGGGCAAAAGATTTGTTGTGGTAGAAAGTGCTTTGAGGTTGGTTCCCAATGGCAGTACGGTTACAAAAATAGATGATATTGATGTTAAGGAATGGATAGATAAAAATGTTGTTCCGTATGGTGACAATATTCAAGAAACTTCAGCTCGCTACTCGAGTGCCGCTGTGATGGCGCTTTGGTGGCAACAAAATCCATTTGTTGTAAAACCTAAGACAATTTCTATTCAACAGAAATATGGTCCTGTTGGGCCGGAAATAAAAATAAAACTTGCTTGGAAGTCTATTGCTTCGAAAACTTTTTATAAAAAATATATTCGTATTCAGGGGTATTCACCGTTTAAGGACAGGATTAATCCACTACGAATCAAGGATGTGACTCCGTCGGTTGCGTGGATAAAAATACCAACTTTTGAGCCGCAGGGGCAGTGGGCTCGTTTTATGTTTAATCGTGACTTGCAAAAGTTGGCATCGAAGGTTGGAAAGCGTGTTTTGGTAATTGATTTGCGTGGCAACAGGGGTGGCCTTGTGGGATATGCTTCTAAGTTTCTTGCGTATTTATATGGAATGCAGGCTGTTGTGGATGCAGAAAAGGCGTGCCGCAGCTCAATTGGCCTCAATATAACCAAGCGGGTTGCCGATGATTTAAATGTGCGCCATAAAGGAGCAGATTCGGCTGACGCGGCAACATTAGATTGGGTGTTTGACGTGGTTAAAGAGGGTGGGGAGATTCTTGTAGACGATTCTGAGACGTCTTTGGTTCCCCGTGTTATTTCTAGGGAGATGCAAAAGGAGATAGTTGCTTCTGGAGCTCCGTTTATAACTAAGCAGGGTCTTGTAAAGATGCCCAAGGAGCCTACGAAGGCTAGGGTTTATGTAGTTGTTGATGCTGATGTTGCGAGTACCTCTTTGTTTCTGATTGATATGCTTAAGCACTTGGCCGGTAATTCGGTAAAGCTTATTGGTCAGCCAACACTCGCAGATACAACGTATGTGGGGGTTAAGGTTTTTCGTATTCGCAGGGGAAACCTTGTTATTCCTACAATTGTTCATCGGGGGCGGCCTCGTGGTTACAATCAGCCGTATTTGCCAGATTATCCTCTCTCGGCTCGGCGTATGAAAGATGATGCATGGTTGCAGGGTAAGGTACTGGATATTATCAATAGTAAAAGGCTTTGAGCTACTTCAGGCTGCTTTTGATAAAAAAGCTCCCTATGCGGTGGCATCGTTCGGAGTCTTTTATTTTGACGGAGAGTTTGTTGAAAAAGATGAAAAGCGTGGAATTCAGCTTCTTAGGGAGGCTGTAAGTCTTGGCTATCTTTCGGCACAAAGATTGCTTGATGAGCGGTTGAGGTTGCTGCCGTAATTGTGGGGTTTTGTAATTAAAAAAGTGGGGCCAGTCTTTTAAGGGCTGGCCCCGATTAATTTTGCTTTATCCCAGAAATTTCTTAAAAAATCCTGTGATTCCGCCGTCTTTGGAGGAATCCGGTGTTCCTGCGTGATTTGAAAACTCAAGAAGTGCGTTTTTTGCTTCGGCATTGAGTTTTGTTGGAATATGACATTGTGGGATGATGACCAGGTTTCCACGTGCTGTTTTGCCTAAAATCGGAAAACCTTTTCCCGGCATTACAATTTCTTTGCCAACGGGGCAGCCCGATGGAACTTTGATGTTTTCTTTTGAGCCATCAAGTGTTTCAATTTCGATTTGGCACCCGAGCACCAGTTGTGGGTAGGTGAGTGTTAATTTTGTAACAAGATCGTGTTCTCTGCGAACAAAGTTTGTTTGCTCGGTGACGGTGACTTTGATGAAAAGGTCGCCAGATCTGCCGCCAAATACTCCGGCATCACCTTTTTCTGCGAGTCTAAGTTGTGCGCCGTTAAAAATTCCCGCGGGAACGGTGATGGTTAATCGTTCGTGTTTTTGTGCGCGTGATTGGCCGTTGCATGTTTTGCAGGGGTTGCTGATGATAACGCCTTGGCCTTTGCAGGTTGAGCAAGGGCGTGCGTAGGAGAAAAAGCCTTGTTGCTGAACAACTTGTCCGTGTCCTCTGCAGCTTGAGCAAATGGTTGCCTTGGAGTTGTCGGCAGCTCCATTGCCGTTGCAATCGGTACATGTTTGATAGCGATAAACGCCCACGTTTTTCTTGGTTCCCAGGAAGGCTTCTTGGAGTGTTATGCTTATTTCTTGGCTCAGGTCGCTACCGTCTTGAGGGGTTGGGCCTGTTTTTGCGCGTCCCCGGTTGTGACCTTGTCCGCCAAAGCCGCCCCCGCCACCAAAAATTGAACCAAAGATATCGCCAAATTGTTCAAATATTTCTTCGGCGTTGCCGTAGTGCTGATGTCCTCCGCCTTGACCCATGCCGGCGTGGCCGAATTGGTCGTAGCGTTGTTTTTTTTCTGGGTCAGACAAGACTTCGTAGGCTTCTGCGGCTTCTTTAAATTTATCTTCGGCTTGTTTGTTGTCAGGGTTTTTGTCGGGGTGATATTGAAGTGCAAGCTTGCGATATGCTTTTTTAATTTCTTCGGGTGTTGATGTTTTTGAGACGCCTAATATTGCGTAATAATCTTGTTTTGCCATGAAAATGCTTCGTAAAACGATGTAAAAAATCTGAGTGAACAGACGTAGGGTATGTTTTGAATAATACCGTACAGCTCAGATGCTGACAAGTCGCTTGCGCTTGGAGGGGCTAGTGTTGTCCGGATGAAATTCTAAGGCGGGGATGAGAAATTCTTGTTGAGCTTTTTCTTCCGGAGCTGTAGTGCCTTGTGTGGTAGCTTCCTCTGTGGCTGGAGCCGCCTTCGCGCTTTTCGAAGTAGTGAGCAAGCGCAAAAACAATGAGCCAGAAGATAAACTTTAAAATTTTTTTTGGTGTGCTTTCGTGTGAGGTTTCTGCTTCTTTAAATTCAGAAGCGTTATCATTGAGAGGGCGTGAGGGCGCTTGCAGGTCGTATGAGCGGCGCTTAGAAGGTGAAGATAGAACTTCGTAAGCGGCTGTAACTTCTTTGAATTTTTCTTCGGCTTTCTTGTTGTTTGGATTTCTATCGGGGTGCAATTGAAGAGCAAGTGTGCGATAAGCTTTTTTGATGTCCTCTTGGGATGCGTTTTGTGGGATGCTAAGAACTTTGTAGAAATTGTTTTGCATCTGAATGGTCTCGTTAAGCCAGGATTTTGAGGTCCTAATTTTATGGCCTGTCGGTCATTTCTGGGGGAAATGACTGGTGCCCAAGAGGGGACTCGAACCCCTACCTTTTGTTCAAAGACTAGGACCTGAACCTAGCGCGTCTGCCAATTCCGCCACCTGGGCAACCTGGAAAGTATCTTACTGGGCTTTCTGGGCATGGTCAATGTGGGGTATTTGGGGGGATAAATAATTTTTGATGGATGGAGGTGTGTTTTTTTTGAGTGGGGGTACATCTTTGGGGGCCGCACCCCTCGCTTTTGTTGATTTTTGGTTCATTGGGTTCATATTCTCACATCTAGTTCGTCGCGCTTTATATGTTTGTGCAGGAGTGGTCCAAAGAGAAAGATAAGAAATTTACGTTAAGTAATGAATTTGGGCATCACATAAATCCTTAAGGAGAAGGGGAGAGTATGAGTAGCCAGAAAGCTTTTTTACGGTTTTTTGCTAGTTGTTCGCTAGTTGTTTTGGCGGTTTTTTCGTCGAGTGTAGCTGCGTTGTCGACGGGTTTTGTTTTTTCCCATCCGCAATCGCGTTTGCAGTTGAATGATTCAACCTCAAAGTTTTTTGTTGATACAGCGATTACGGGTTTTAATGGAACGCTTGGGCTGACGGATAACACCGCTACTCGAGTGCAGGGTTCTTCTATTACTTTTTCGAGTGGATATTTAGAAGAGGGTACATCATCGGCCTTCTTTACGGGGGTTTATAGCCCTACCAGTACAGATTCGATTTTGCTTCAGGGGTCTCATAGGTTGCGTGCGCTTCCGGGAACCATCCTTCCTTCGATTACTGTTTCTGGTTCAAGCAACTCGATTGAAGGGTCGCCGGTTTTTTCGGGTGCGATTACGTTAACTGATTTAAACACATCGGTTACGCTCGCAATTAGTTCTAAGTTGAGCTCAAACATTGCGTTTAATAATGGAACGGTTGTTTTGGGTAATACACTTGAGCTTGATTCTGATGTCTTGTTTGCGGGCGCTGGAAATGTTGATTTTGGCTTAAAGACTCTTACGTTGCCGGGGCGTGATATTACGTGGACAAGCACCTTGTCGATGATTAATGCATCTCTGCAGTTGGTAGGTCCATTTAAGTTGAATGGTACCTGGTGTTTTGCGTCTGCGCCTTTTGGTTCGTCGCAAACAATGAGTCGCTCAATCCTTGACGGTAACGGCGCTGTGCTTGATATGTCGATGGCTGGAACTGTTTGGGTTAGGTCTGGGCATACGCTTGAAATCTCTAATTGTGTAATTAAGGGGCTTGGAAGCATTGGTGCAGCTAATACGGGTGCAGCTTCTGGTCTTGGGTTCTTCTTGATGGAAGATCAGTACTCAACGGTTAGTTTCAATAATTGCACGTTGATTCTTGGTGCAAATTATACGCTTACTCAGGGTACGTTCTATTTCTATGGTGAAGATTCAATTATCAGTACAGGAAATTATACCTTTAGTGCGAATAACAACTTAAGTGGGGCGGCTATTAAGGTTGATAACTGTTCGTTGAGTTACAATACGCTTACATACCCAGACAACAGCAACGTTATTCAGCCCGATGGTGTGAGTGTTGTTTCTGTGAATAATGGTGTTGTGAAGAGTGCTGCCGCAATTGGTGCGCTGTATGTTGATAATCCATTCTATCAACAGCTTCGTAATGAAAATATTACGAGTGCTAACCGTGTGCTTAACTTCCGTGGAAGTAATGCATCAAATATGACGTGGAATGGTGGTGGTTGTGCTGTTCAGTTTGCTCGTGGAACTGGTCAGTCGGCTTCGCTTGTGGTGGCTGCGGGTAAGACTGTTACGTTTGAAAACGTTGTGCTTAAGGACTTTAGCTCTGCGTGTTGCTCGCTTGGAGCTAATGCATCTTTGGTTTTTGGTAACGGGGTTACAATTGAGCTTGGTGCAAACGAAGATTTAAGTATGACGTGGTCGTTTACGGGTCAATCAACTGCATCGATTATTCGTGGTGTTGGTAATAATTTGAACTTGGGTTCTCTGAGTTCTAACTATGTTGGTCTTTCTGTTGGTGCTGGCGGTGCTTCTGCATCGTCTTCAACAACGCTGTGGCTTAATGATGTTCATATTGTTGGGCTTCAGGGTGGTGTTAACCTTGATAACTTTGTGACGGCCAATACTACGTATAGTACCGCAAGATCGTATATTGCATCGCGCAACTTGATTCGTTGTGTGAATTATGGCGATATCATTAACTTGCGAAATTCTGATATTACTCTTGCAGGTAACTATACGCTGACAGCGGGAAGCATCAATATTTACAATGATGTTGCTATTAAGGGGCAGGGTTACACTTTTGCATTCTCTTCTAATGGAACGCTTGCTATTCAGTCTGCTTCAACATTGCTTGTTGATCGCAACGTAACCTTTAGCTATGACTCGTCTGGCTTGGGTTCGCGCGGTGGTGCTGCATCTAAGAATCAGTTGACGATGGCTGATGCAACGTCTCGCTTGTTCTTGAATGGTTGCACGTTCTATGGAACGGTAACTTCGCCAAGGTTGCAAACGGGTATCTTGGTTCTTCAGGATAAAGTGACCTTGCAGTCTGAGGGTTCTGTGGATGCAAACTCTATTGTTATTTCGAGTGGCTTGAGAACTGAGGTTCTTGCGGGAGCTGTCTTGGATATCTTTGGAGCTGTTTCGTACGCCTAATACTTATCTGTTTGATCAAATAAAAGAGCCTGCCATGCGTTTGTTGTGGCGGGCTCTTTTATTTGTATGGTCATTGCTTGTCCTCGCGCGCGAATCATTAAAAAGGTTTTTCTGAAAAGGGTTTGGTGGGTCTTGTGTGTTTTGTGCGGGGTTTTCGGCGTTTTGTTGTTGTGGGTGATTTTTTTTGAAAAAACTAAAAAACGAAGAAAGTAGCATACAGTCGTCTTTTTGGATGGGTCTATAGTTTTGTTGAACGTGTTTTTTTGCATGTTTTTTTAAAAAGTAAAAAAAACGCTTGCAAGACAAATGAAAAGCTCTATAATTGTCTTTGTTGAGAGCAGTTCAAACGAACAGCAAATCGAAGAAAGCGCGATCTGAAGCGGCCTGAAAAGGTTTAGCTAAGTCAAAAAAAGATAAAAATAAAACTTGTAAAAATAAATAAAAGCTTTATAGTTGTCTTTGTTGAGAGCGAGTCGAAAGAATCGCAGGTCGAAAAGCTTGATCTAGTAAGGTTTAAAAGCCTTTTTAGATTCGAAAAAAAGATAAAAATAAAACTTGTAAAAATAAATAAAAGCTTTATAGTTGTCTTAGTCGAAACAAGTTGAAAGCTTTTTTGATTTAAACTGAAAAGATTTATTGATCTTTGAGATTTCACGAAACCATAGATTGAATTAAAAAATTCGTCTGAATGTGGATGCCCGTTATTTTTGATACGGAGAGTTTGATTCTGGCTCAGAATGAACGCTGGCGGCGCGCCTAACACATGCAAGTTGAACGAGAAAGCCTTTCGGGGTGAGTACAGTAGCAAACGGGTGAGAAACGCGTAAGAATCTACCCAACAGTGGGGAATACCTTCGAGAAATTGAAGTTAATACCGCATAGTCTCGTAAGAGTAAAGGCGGCCTCATGCTGTCGCTGTTGGATGAGCTTGCGTCCTATTAGTTAGTTGGTTAGGTAATGGCTGACCAAGACGATGATGGGTAGCCGGCCTGAGAGGGTGATCGGCCACACTGGGACTGAGATACGGCCCAGACTCCTACGGGAGGCAGCAGTGGGGAATATTGGGCAATGGAGGAAACTCTGACCCAGCGACGCCGCGTGCGGGATGAAGGCCTTCGGGTTGTAAACCGCTTTCAGTAGGGAAGAAGCGAAAGTGACGGTACCTACAAAAGAAGCACCGGCTAACTATGTGCC
>JBEITS010000033.1:0-9173 GCA_040374805.1 Campylobacterota bacterium
GGGCAACATCACCGGCGTTGGGCCACGCTATTGCCCATCGATTGAAGATAAAATTTCTCGCTTTGGCGACAGAACGGGCCACCACGTATTTGTGGAACCGGAAACTGAATTTTGTGACGAAGTGTACACCGCAGGGCTTTCAACGTCTCTGCCACTCGAGGTCCAACAAGCGTACATCAACAGCATCCCCGGTTTTGAAAAAGCCGTTATCTCCAAGCCAGGCTACGCCATCGAGTACGATTTTTTACAACCGCGCAACCTCAAACCCACGCTTGAAGCCAAAGCTGTTGCTGGTCTTTTTTGCGCCGGGCAAATTAATGGGACAACAGGATACGAAGAAGCTGCCGGCCAAGGAATTATTGCAGGGATTAATGCGGCGCTTAAGGCTCACGGCAAACCTGAATTTGTGCTACACCGCACAGAAAGCTATATCGGCGTGATGATTGATGATCTAATTACCTTGGGCGTAGATGAACCCTATAGAATGTTCACCTCACGCGCCGAGCGACGCCTCATCTTGCGCCAAGATAACGTTTTTGCTCGCCTGATGCCCTACGCAAAGCAACTCGGCTTGGTTGATGATGAATTGTATGCTCGCTTTGTGGCAGAAGAAGAACTTGTTACCAAGGCCGTGCCCATGATTATGAAAGACAAATCAGGCGAAGGGCTTTTCAGCGTATTTCATGTGTACGATTTTAATGCTCAGGCGCGTGAAATTGCAGCAACAAAACTTACCCAGGCGCTGCAAGATGCTCTAAAACGCAAACTTGAGCTTAAAGATCGCCAGCCTGCAGATTCTATAAAAATTTCTATCTCGAGCAGAGCGCTCACGCGCATTTACGCCGAAGTGATTTATAGCGGCTATATCGAAAAAGAACAGCGCGAAATAGAAAAAGTTATTAAGAATAAAAATATTAAAATTCCAACCGATTTCTCGTACCAAAACCTGTCTGGGCTTTCAACCGAGCTCACCAGAAAGCTAGAAAGTTACCGCCCCGCAACGCTGGCAGATGCCGAACTTATTCCGGGAATGACGCCCGCCGCAATCTCCCTGGTTTTGTTCCACCTTGGTCAAGCAAGGAGAAACGCTCAAAGCTAAGGCTGCTTCTCAAATACAAGGTCTTTAACCACCCTGTCTTTATTACTCAGCTCAATACCAACGTAATAAACCTCACGCTTAAGACTGAGATATTTTTGAGCATAGCCACGCTGTTTAATTTGCTCTAACGCTACCGACGCAGGTTGATTAAGCTTTAGCTCAAAAATATAAATAACTTCTGGCAGCAAGACCGTAATGTCTGCACGTCCGCGATTGGACATATCCTCCGCAATGGTGATAAGCGAACTTGCATTAAAAAATAAATAGATAACCGTTTGGTAATAGCTCTCCTGCGTACCAAACATAAAATATGGCATCATAGCAAGCGCTTGATTAAGCGCATCTTTAAGGCCATCAAGGTTTTTATCGTACAACAGATCGTTAATAAGGCTTGTTATCAGCCCAAAAGAGGTTTGTGGTTTATTTGCAATAGCAGGCAACAATGAAGCTGAAAAGGCTTGCGCAACTTCAGCGTTAGGAAAATCAAGAGTAATTTTTCCTTGGCGTTGATTGTAACTTTTGAGCGTCACATATCCCGCATAATACAACAAAGAAAGAGCTGTAAGATCATCTGGACTACAAGAATCCTCCAGTGTTCTAAAGGGCGTTGTTAAGCCAGAAGAATCAATGCCAATAAAAGATTGTTCTTTGAGCTTCTGGATCAAAAGTGTGGGAGTTGCTGAAATAAACCAGCGCTCGAGAAGTTGCTGTTCACTGAATACATAATTTAAAGCAAAGGGATTATACACAGAACCAGCGATTTTTTCTGTATCGGTATCTATCCCAAATGAATATCCATTATATTTTTCTCGAAGTGTTTCAAGTAGTTCGATTTTTGTCTTAGAAAGTTTCTTACAAAGAGCCTCAAGGTATTCTGGAAAATATTGTTTAATTTCTTGTTCTGTATAGCCCAGCAACTCAACAGCCTTAGGATCAAAAGTAATGTCTTTGATGTTATTAAGCCCCGAAAACACAGATGGTTTTGAAAACTTAAAAACCCCTGTAAGCAAAACAAAACGCAAGCAATCTGAGCTCGCCTTAAGTTGAGAGTAAAAATCTCGCAATTCTTTATGGATAGGTCCATGCAGCAAGGGGTCTGTGATCACATCAAGCAAAGGTTTGTCGTATTCATCAACAATAACCACCGCTCCATGACCAGTTTTTTCGTGTAATTTTCTAATAAGCTGCCCAAAATAATCAGGCAAAGAGTCTTCAGCGTCAACAACAATACCATACTTTGCGGCAACCTCTCGAAGCATGGTTCTAATTCCAGAACGTACATGAGCCAGATTTCCTGCCGATGATATAGCTCGCGTCATATCCAAATGAACAACAGGGTGAGACTCCCATCCCCAATTACTCTGCTCAATCCACAGGCCTTTAAAAAGTTCTTTTTTTCCTGCAAATAATGCTGCAATTGTCGAACATAGAAGCGATTTACCAAACCGACGCGGACGAGAAATAAAGAAATATTTGCCCTTGCTAAAGAGCTCATGGATGACGCGTGTCTTATCAACATACACTCCATTTCTTGCACGAATTTGCAAAAACGACTGTTCATCAAGACAAATTATCGACATCACCCACATCCTCGCTTCATTAAAAATGATCTTAAAGGCAGTCTATCAAAAAAAAACCTATAAAAAGCAATTGCACCGTCCATCGCACTTTGTTGCAGCGAAGGTAGTTGGCAATTCATACGGTTACGATAAAGTTCTTAATAACATATTCATTTCATCTATCGTCAGAGAAATATCATGTCAGTTGTCCTGTATAAAATTGCCGGCATAGCACTTGTTCTTGTATCAGCATTTTTGCTGTCATCCCAGCGCCAAGCAATTAAATGGCACTATCTTTTAATCACGCTTGCAACCCAATTTCTTATCGCTCTTGCGATGCTTAAAACATCGGGTGGAGAAATTTTAGGGCTCAAACTTGCGTCAGTTTTTGACGCTCTCAATACCTATGCAGAGCAAGGTGGCCGCATGGTGTTTTCAACTCTTATCGACACCTCATCACCTGCAGGTTGGGGCTTTATTTTTGCAATTAAAGTAACAACACTTCTTACCTTCTTAAGCGGGCTGATGAGCTTGCTTTCGTACCTTGGGGTTGTTGGCTTTTTAGTGCGCGCTATCACCACTGTTACAGCGCCTATTTTTGGTGTTTCGGGGGCTGAAGGGTTGTGCACCGTTGCAAACTCCATCTTAGGACAAATTGAATCCCCCTTGCTCGTTAAAAACTATCTACCCCGTATGACCAAATCTGAACTAATGAGCGTTATGATTAGTGGATTTGCAACAACCAGCATTACACTTCTTGTGCCTCTTGCATCACTCGGACTTTCACCCCTCCATCTTTTCACCGCAAGTATTATGTCTATCCCCGGAACGTTAATCATTGCCAAGCTTTTAGAACCAGAAACAGAATCGCCCGAAACGCTGGGGCTTTCTGTTGCACCCACCAACGATACATCGGGCAGCGTTATTGACGCCCTGACCACAGGAGGCATCAATGGCTTTGCTCTCTCTGGAATTATCATGGCAATGCTTATTGTTTTTATTGGGATCAGCGGGATGTGCAACAACATTGTTGAGCATCTTATTTTTCTTGTAAGCGGCAAGCATGGCTTTACGGTAGATACCCTGCTCGGCTTTCTTTTCCGCCCTCTTACCTTTCTTCTGGGAATTCCTGCAGATGAACAAAATGGCGTTGCAGCACTTATTGGCAACCGAATGATTATCAACGAGTTTGTTGCATACCTTAAAATGCTCACGCTTGATTTTTCGCCCTACAGCAAAACTATTTCAACCTACTTGCTGTGCGGATTTGCAAACTTCTCGAGCATTGGAATGCAAATTGGTGGAATTAGCGCCATGGCGCCCTCAACACGATCTACACTCAGCCAAATTGGCTTGCGCGCAATGATTGGAGGAACACTTGTTAATCTTCTCAACACATGCGTTGTAAGTTTATTTTTATAATCACACCACAAAAAAGGGAGAGCATAAAAACTCTCCCTTTTTTCTTTGCAATAATTATGCAGCAGAGCGCTCTCCTACAGTGACTGCAGAAAGAATAGATCAAATGCGCGCCTGCGCAACTTCAACAGGAGCATTCACAAATTCTGCAACCTCCAGAGCAGCAAGATGCTGCTCCTCAATTTTATCTGCTCTCTCACGGGCATCCATTACATGCTGCGCCCGATACGCAGGATTACCAAAATCAAAAATATGTTCATTTCCAGGCGCAATATCTTCAGAATCTGAATTCACACCCGCAGCGCTCGGCACACGGCGCTGCAACTTGCCGCCCTTGGCAGAACGCTTAAGCGTTCTTGGGGGTTTATCTTTAGAATATTTATCAGCTGCGGGCTTCTGGCCATGCTCAATCACAGCATCTTTAAAACCAAAACAACCAAAGAATTTCCATGCACGCACAGGCTCAGACGCAACCACCGCAAAAACCAAACTCAACCCCATCAATACTTTTGCTACGTTCATTGCGCTACTCCCAAGAAACTGTTTTTTACCTCCACGAGGATGTTTACACAAAGTTATTACGTTCGTAAATGAAACTTTATGCATAAAAGAGGGTACACATCGCCCAATGCATACCCTCTTTTTATTTTAAAATGTATTACTCCGATGAACTCTCAAGCGCGGTAGAAGAATCGTCAGCACCGCCGCGGCGATACGCCGCAGCAATCGTGCGCTTTTGCCTCGCAATTCCAGTAAGGTGATTTTCTGCAAGTCTTTTAAATGCAAGCTCTTGTTGAGCTCGCTCCCTATTCCCTGCTGCTGTAAATGCGCGTGCAGCTGCAAAATGAGTCGCAACCTTGCCTTCATACTCTCTCTGCTGCTGGGTTAATTCAATATATGTTGAATTTTTAGCAAGAGCGGCTGCTCTTACCCTCGTTGCTTCGCCTAAATCTCTAGAGAGCGCTGCCCCAATAGCGCCATGCTCCCCCTCAATACCACGAAGTTGAGAAACGGCTTCTTGCCTTGAAGCCCTATTCTCTGCATCCAGAGCAATGCGAGCACGTGAAGCCGCACGTAAATCTAAACGCACTTTATGCAAAGGATTTTGCTCAACCACTAGACCTGTCTGCATGCGAGGCCTGCGAGAGCCAGATTGTGCACGCCCATCTGAAGCACCACCCCTTTCAGGGCTTCTACTTCGCTCAGGTTTAGAACCATGCGATGCAACCATGTCGCAGGGCTTGCCGCGCGAGCACCAACGCCAAGGGGCTCTTGCATCTGCGCAAAGCAACACCGCAACAAAACAACCCATTATCTGCAAAATTTTCATACAAAACTCCGTTGCCAGCAAAAAGCTTTATGGATATGTTTGCACAAAATTCCACGCAAGATACATACATCAAAAACGCTCACCACGAAGCGCTCGATATCTTGACTTACAAGATGAACTGTAAAAATCAGAATTAAAAAGAACCCCCGCCATGCACGTTTTGCATCAACAGAGGAATACATGAATATTGTAAAAACCTAAGAAGAGCTTGTGATAAAAGCATCAATCATCATAATGTTTTCTCTAAAATCGCGGAGTGCCGTTGCAGATCTTTTTGAATCTTGCAGATAAAGTTCATAGGCTGATTTTTTAAGCTGCCACTCCTCAGCAAGACGATCGCAAAGCGCCCTACAGAATTCTGAATGCCTTTTTTTTGCTAATGCGCCATAAAACTTTGGAAAAATCTCAAGATATTCGTCAAACAACTCTTTAAGGAGTTCGTCATCGGCTTGCTCAACTCTTATCCAGTAATCACTGCGCCACTTGATATCAGATTCAAGGCGAGAGTCGCACTTCAAAGATTCATCAACTAAAAAATTCCATGAAACACTCTGGTGAGGCATAGAAAAAGCATCACTGATCATGCAAAGAGCACAAAAGATGTAAACCAGGAGTACAAACGGGTACATGCTATCCCAAGATCCCCGATTCAAGAATTTCGTTAACAAGACCTGCAACTCGATCTTCGGGGGCAAAAGAAAGACGTGAAATATATGTCCTAAGATCGTTAACCGCTGCAAGCAAATCTCCATACAAAGGAAATCCTGAGAGGCAATCTTTTAATAAAAATGTAGGATCTCCAGCATTTTTATGGCTCAACTCATCGCAAAACCGCTGCCTCACTGTCTCTGAGCATTCAGCAACACAACGTAGCCAAGCAAGCATTGAAGACCTCAAATCTTCAATTGTAGCAAAACCTGTAGCAAGTCCCTTGCAAACGGTAGAAAAACACTGCTTGATTTCATCTTCTCGTTCTTGAACTTTTGAAAGACCAACAACAAGTTCAGAAACTTCAGCCAAAATATCTTCATTAGAGCTTGCCGACACAGAAGAGTATGTAGACCTATGGGAAGAAGCGACTGATCTAGGGGCTTTAATGCGTGCACGACAAGAGACGGGGCGCACACGAAGAGCAGCAACGCCCGATCTTCTGGACCGATGCAACGACCGCGGAGCAGCTAATGGAGAAACTAAACCCACAAGCAAAAGAAAAAACACAATTTTAGAAAAACTTAACTTCATAATTTCAGCTCAAAGAAACCACACATTCTGGTACGAAGAGTTAAGTTTCACTCATAAAAAAGCGCCATTCAACCGCATAGCGTAGCAGGTATAAAAATCTTATAAAAGTGCTATTTTTTCTGCAAAAAAGCTGCCAAATCACGCAGGGCAACTTCGGTACTTTCGCCCGTTGCCATGTTCTTAACCATTGCAACGCCGGCCGCAGCTTCACGGTCACCCAAAACAAGCGTAAACGCCGCGTTAAAACGGTCAGCGCGCTTCATTTTTTGCTTCATACCAGAACCATCAAAAATAATTTCTGTGTTTAAACCCGCTTAAAAAATAGAATCGGCCACCTTAAAAGCGAGCGATTCTTGAGCGGCATCCATAGGAACAAGTGCAATAAGACGAGACAATTCGGCTGATGTAACAAGCGGATGTTGTTGAGATTCAAGAATCATCATTACACGCTCAAGACCAACACCTGCACCCACACACGGCAATACATCTTTCTTGCCTAAAGCTGCAGAAAGATCGTACCTTCCGCCGCCACAGAACGTGCTCTGAGAACCAAGTTCGTTGGACGTAAATTCAAAAACCACGCCATTGTAATAATCGAGCCCCCTAACCAACATAGGGTTGAGAATAAAATTCACCGAAAGAAGCTGAAGCTCTTTTTGCAGGCGCGCCCACTCGGCAGCTGAATTTTCTGAAAAATACTCAGAAAGCTTAGGAGCATTTTTGTAAAGTGCCTGACATTGCTCGTTTTTGCAGTCAAAAACCCGTAAAACGTTTTTATCTCTGCGGACTCTGCACGTTTCACACAAGGCAACATCATTCTTTACAAGAAACTCTCGCAAGGCAGAACGATGCAAGCCTCTATCTTCTGCAACGCCCAAAAAATTAAGGTTCAAAACAAAATCTTTAATACCCAAAGCAACAAACATGCGGTTGAGCATCGCAATAAAAGCAATATCATGCCCGAGCGATGGAGCATTCATCACCTCAATGCTGCAAGTATAAAACTGGCGGTTACGGCCTTTTTGGGGGCGCTCATGGCGAAAAGCCGGCCCAAATTGAAAAACTTTCCAGGGCGAAAGCTCTGTGCCGCTCTCGTAAAACGCACGAACCATGGGGGCTGTAAGCTCGGGACGCAAACAAATGCTGCCTTCGCTCTGGCTTGCAAACGTATACATTTCCTTAGAAACGATATCGGTATCGGTTCCCACTGCACGTACAAAAAGTTCGGTTTTCTCTAAAGAAGGGGTTCGAATTTCTGAAAAAGCATGCGCCGCCAAAACTTTGTGCATAACCGCACAAACCTTATTCCACGATGTAAGATTTAATAAATCTTCTGTTCCTCGGACACGTGTAATTACCTGCTCGCTCATACTTTTCCCTTTTCATCCAACCCTGGCAACGCCCCAGCACAACGTGCGAAGGCAACCCGCCATTCCACACAATTCGCCGTTACAACCCGAGTATGATACCATTGACCGAATAGCATCTCAACCAGAGCATACCCCCGCTCAATTCCCACCGAAACAGACATGGCCCAACAACCTTCACGCCTTAAAGGCATGTTGCTCCTCTCTACAATCATCAACAAAGATGCGCACTGGAAAATAAAAATCCTTAATAGGTGGCCCTCAATCGCCGGTGAATTTGCCAAACACGTGGTAATCAACCGCATTGAAGACGAAACACTCTTTCTTGAAGCTGCGCACCCCATGTGGGCACAAGAAGCTCAAGGGTACACGGATGTGTTTATAGAAAAAATTACTGAAGTGTGTGGTGCTGCTCGCATAACAAAGATTGTGGTACGCGGCTGCAAAACAGCACGCACGCAACGAGCTCAGGATTCTGGTAAACCTCAAGCAACTCAACGTACACTCTTCTCTGAACCAGAGAAAGCTCCGTCCATTGAATTAACCTCGGCCGAACGAAGTGTGCTCAGCGCAATATCACACAAAAAACTATCATCGAGCATGGCCGAGTTTTACCAACAATGTAAACGCCGCAGCTTTCTGACGCGCCAAAACCGTGACCGGGAAGGAGAAACTCATGGTGTATGCCATCGCCCTCATTGCTATTGCCCTCAGCGCCACAATACTCGCTCCACCAGCTCTTAAGATCGACACGCTTGAGGCCATCCCCAAAGAAAGCTCAAAATCTGAGCATTCTAAAGAAAAACAACCTGGCATGCCCTTGGCCCCAACAACTCCAGAACACAAAAGCCCATCAACTAAAAAAAGTCCTTCTACAAAACACAAAAAAACGTCTAAAAAAGCCAAAGTTTCGCATGCTGGACCAGTAAAAGCATCCAAGAAAGCCGCCAAGGAGCATGTTTCTATAGGAACTCTCACCATCAACCAGCACAATCAAAAGGCACTTGGATACGCCCACATTTTAGGTTTTAACCGGCATGCAGCGCTGGGCAATCACGAGCATTGCTCACGCATTCTTAAAAAAATAACCAAAATTAACCCCAATTTTAGCAGTGCCACCATGCTCACACACCTTTTCTCTACCAACCAGTTTGAAC
>JBEITS010000026.1:0-10366 GCA_040374805.1 Campylobacterota bacterium
GGAACCGAACGCGCCACCCTCAACGCAACGGGGCAATCTCTTGCTTCACGCGTGGTCAAGCAAGGCCAACAAAACATTGTAAAGGTTTTAGAAACGCTGCGGAAAAGTGGATTGCAAACAACTATTTCTCTCGTTCGCAACACCTTAGAAAAAGTACTTGCTGTAGGATATTCATGCTCTGGCGTTGTAATTGCGGCGGGAAACAACGTAAAAACACTTAAAGTGGGAGACCTTGTTGCATGCGCAGGCGCGGGCTTTGCCGTTCACGGACAATTTGTTACCGTACCCGAGCTGTTAACCGTAAAAGTTGAAAAAGAAAGTTCACTCAGATCAGCCGCAGCAACCACCATTGGAGCAATTGCACTGCATGGCTTGCGCAGAGCTCAACTTCAATTTGATGATATTGTGTGCGTGCAAGGGCTAGGGCTTCTAGGCCTTATCACCGTACAACTTGCAGTTTTAGCTGGATACCGCGTTATTGGAATTGATGTTAACGAAGAGCGAATGGCTCTAGCACGTACATATGGAGCCTTTTGCGTAATTAATGCAACAAGCGAAACAGCTACCCAGGAACTCAATTTTGCAACACAACACCTAGGGGCCGATGCAACAATTGTAACAGCTCCCGGATCTGATGCTTCCATACTAGAATTTGCGATCACTGCAACACGCAGAAAAGGCAAAATTGTCATTGTGGGCGATGCTCAAATTTCTGTTGCACGCGAAGAACTCTACACAAAAGAAATCGATCTTCTCATATCGTGTTCCTACGGACCAGGCCGCTATGACGCCCAATATGAAATGCAAGGAATCGACTATCCATATTCCTACGTTCGCTGGACAGAAAATCGCAATCTCCAATCCATCGCCCGCCTGATCGATGAAGAAAAGCTCAATTTTGTCGACCTTCTTACAAAAGAATTTTCTATCCAAGACGCTTCCCAAGCCTACGACTTGCTGGGAACATCATCTGCGCTCGGCATCGTTCTTTCGTACCGCGATCATGCAGAAGTTGTAGCTGAAGAAGATAAACCTGCCCAAGAACGCTTCGAGGCGCCTGCCGTTCATTTTAAAACAGCCAAAGACACGGTGAATATTGCGTGGGTTGGGACGGGCGGGTTTTCTATCACAGAACTCATGCCTACCTTCTTGAATAATCCACAGGTCAAATTACACGCCTTAGCAGATGCGCACATCCAAACCGTGGTCAACACCGCACGACAATTCTCTATCGAAAATTACACCAACGACTACAAGCATTTATTAGCCGATGAAAATATTGATGCATTTGTGGTGGCAACGCCTCATAAAGTTCACACAGAGCAACTGCTTGATATTTTAGGAACGGGCAAAGCAGTGTTTGTGGAAAAACCTATTTGCATCAACGAACAACAACTTCAGCAACTTTCACAATTTCATGCGCAAGTACCCAACGCACCTTGGCATGTAGATTTCAATCGCCGCCACGCTCCAATGATTGTTCAAACAAAAAATATCATTGCCCAACGCTCAAGCCCGCTCATGATTACCTATCGCGTAAACGCAGGATATTTACCTGCAACACATTGGATTCAATCTGCCGAGCACGGGGGCAGAATTGTAGGCGAGGTCTGCCACTTTGTGCACCTGCTGATCTTTTTAGTAGGCTCTCTTGTTACTCGCATTACAGTTTCTACCGCAGGTTGGGGGCGCAAAGACATGTCTAATGCCGATACACTTTCTGCACAACTCTCGTTTGCCGATGGATCGGTTGCCAGCATCGTTTACGCAGCTAACGGCAATACAAAACTTGAAAAAGAACGTATGGAAATCTTCTGGGACGGCAAAGCAATTACGCTCGAAGATTACAGGGTTTTACAAGGTTTTGGCCTGGGCCCAACCTTTAACAGAATGATGCACTCACCAGATAAAGGATACACAGATTCCATTAAATATTTTGTTGATGGGCTGATCTCTGGCGATCTTATGACTCACGTTGGGGAACGTCAACGCGCACTGTATGCAACAGATATCACACTTAAAATAGACCAACTTGCACGCATGGGCGGAGGAGTGTATGACCTTGGTGTTCATTCGCAAAAACTAACCGAACAATCCAACGAAACCAAAACATCACAGCCCTTTGAACACCACGAATCAACAATTCAACTCTAACTCCAAGAAAGGGTAAGCCATGTGTGGAGTTGCCGGATTTTATGACACAAAAAAGCTTATAAAAACTGACCATTTTAACGTCCTGCAAAAACTTGAAGAGGCGCTCAAACACCGTGGACCCGATGGATATGGCTATTGGCTTGCAACCGACGCCACATTAGGACTTATTCACCGAAGATTGAGTATTCAAGACACATCGTTTCGCGCACGACAACCCTTCTTGTCTTCCGATCAATCAATCATCCTTTCATTTAATGGCGAGATTTATAACCATCCAGAATTATCCAAGCACTTCAAAAATGACGGACGCATTTATCAATCGGAAAGCGATACAGAAACTATTATCCATGCCTACCAAAAATGGGGAATTGAATGCCTATCCAAACTTAATGGAATGTTTGCATTTGCACTTGCCGACCAAAACTCTGGCGATCTTTTCTTGGCGAGAGACCGTTTTGGCATAAAGCCTATGTATTTTTCTATTCAAGGCGGCGTACTGAGTTTTGCGTCAGAAATTAAAGCTCTCTGGACGTTGCCATTTGTTGAAAAAAAAATCGTCCCCGAACTTATCTCTCATTATCTTTCTCTAATGATAACACCTGCTCCCCTCACCCTCTTTGAGGGGATTTATAAACTTCCTGCAGGCTGGTACGCAAAGTATTCGAAGATGGGGCAACTCACATTCCACCAATGGTACGATCCAATACAGATCTTAGAGCAACCCTACCACGAGCGATCTGAGCACGATGCCATAGATGAACTTGATGCTCTTATTTCTACATCGGTCAAAGGCATGCTACTTTCTGACCGAAGTGTAGGAGCATTTCTCTCCGGCGGGCTCGACTCAAGCTTAATTGTAGCCCTTATGTCGCAACACCAAGCAAAAACCAAAACATTCTCTATCGGTTACGAATCAAAATACCCCGATAACGAGCTCTCGCACGCTAAAGTTGTTGCGGAACTTTTTGGAACAGAACATCACGAAATGGTACTCGACGAACCTCATGCACACTCCATTTTGGATGAAATTACCCAACAACTCGATGAACCTCATGCCGATCCCGTGTGCCTTCCCTTCAGCTGCGTTTCAAAGCTCGCACGTGAAAACAATACGCCCGTGGTTCTTGTAGGCGAGGGAGCAGATGAGCTCTTTTTGGGCTACGCGTTGTATCAAAAATATCATCGCTTTGGCACATTAGGCCTCAATAAAAGCCAATCTATGTTGCCACAATCGGTAAAGCAGCTTTTTGCGCGCTGCACCAAACCTATACTCAAGACCAACGATTTTTACAGCGATATTTTAGACAACTGGACAACAGACAGAGCACTTTTTTGGACCGGCGCTCTTGCCTTCACTCAAATGCAAAAAACTGCATTGTGGAAAACACACCAAACACAACCCTGGCACGATCCCATTTTAGAGCAAATGTACCCAGGCATGACTATTTCGTTCGATACGCACGATATTATTGATTACCACCGCAAAAAGCTCCGTGCACACATTCCAAATATCTCGCTCGATAAAGAAATAACATATCTTGAACTCTCACACCGCCTCCCCGAACTTCTTTTAATGCGAGCCGACAAAATGTCGATGATGCACGGAATTGAAACGCGCGTCCCTTACCTCGATCATACAATTGCTGAATTTGCACTCAAACTTCCCTCATCACTTAAAATCGGATGGAATAGCACAAAATACATCCTTAAAAAAGTTGCCGAACGCTACCTTCCGCGCTCAATTGTATATCGAACAAAACAAGGGTTCAGCGTCCCTCTCTTGCAATGGCTTTCGCAAGGGGAGTACCTTTCTTCTCGGACAACATCGATGATGCAATCATCTGGAAAACTGCTTTCCAACATTAACACACAACAACTATCCACTTACAAAACAGGCAATGCTAGCAAAGCAGTTCAACAGTGGTCGCTCTTGCAACTCTCGATGTTCGAAAAAACTCTTTAAACCAAGGAAGAGAACATGGCTCCAACAATGTTTATGATTTTGTGCGGTGGAAAAGGTCAACGACTCTGGCCCATCAGCAGACAAGGACTTCCAAAACAATTCGTCTCCCTCAACAATCAGAAAACATTGCTTGAAGCAACTGCAAACCGACTCAAGCCACTCATGAGCGCAGATGACCAACTGGGACTTGTAACAAGCAGAGAATATTTCCAGCCCATTCATCAACTCTTAGGCGATAGCGTAGGAACCTACGTAATTGAGCCCACCGGGAAAAATACGGCTCCGGCAATTCTTTTGGCATGCCTGCAGATTGCAGACGAACAAACCGGCGACCCGGTGATAGTTTTTACCCCATCCGATCACTACATCAAAGAACAAGATATCTTTGAGGAAACACTCAAAAAAACCATCGAATACGCAGAAAATTATGGCGACATTTGTTTGGTGGGAGTTAAGCCGCAGGGCATCTCTACGTCGTATGGGTACATCATGGCCCACGAAAAACATGTCCCTAACATTCCAACACATATCGATAGATTTATAGAAAAACCACCCCACGAAGTGGCAGCCATCCTCACCTCAAGCCCCTACGCGCTTTGGAATTGCGGCATCTTTGTTGCCAGAGCCTCAGTTTTTTTAAAAGCATTCAAAGAAGCAAGCCCTACACTCTTTGAACAAGTTTCAGCTTTCAGAGCCGGAAAACTTGAATATAGCCAACTCAAAGCATGTCCCTTTGATACAACAGTTACAGAAAAAATTTCCAATCGTGTAGCATTCCCCACAACCATCACATGGCGAGATCTGGGAGACCTAGAAAGCTTTGTGCATTACACACATCAAGCAGGACCCGATATCAACCTCAATAACATCTCACTGCATGGCGACAACAATATTGCGCTCAGCAAGAAAAAAATGGTGGCTTTTCTAGGCGTAAGCAACCTATGCGTTATAGAAACAGATGATATCATCCTCATCAAGCAACGCGGGGATTCAGACTCTATAAAAGATCTTATTGGAACACTAGAAAACCAAGGAATGGAAAGCCTGCTCTAACAAACGAAGAGTCAGGCTTATTTTTATCTAAACGCTGGATCGGGCTCTTTGCGCAAAACATGCACACACACAATGTTTGGTTTTTCACTCATTGCTGTAGCAGCATTCACAAGCATATCTTGAATAGATGGCTCAAAGAATGAACCCATATCCGTCACCACAAAAGCATTTTTATCTACACCGAGGGTTTCAAAAAAACTCGCAAGAGAAACATAATTTGTAACCGAACCCTTAAAGCTCGCTGGAGCAACAACTTCCTTAAGCGGAACGCGTGCAAGTATTTTTGAAAAAGGCGTAAATTTAAATGATGCAGCACACGCAACACCCAATATTTGAGCAAGAAGCACATTATAGGGAACAGTGCTCAAAAGAAAATTTTCTCGCACTCTATTGTTTGTTCTCAGAATCCGAACTGTTGTTCTAGGACGAAGAGAATCGGTTCCTAAATAAATAGACTGAGGAATTGTTGTATTAGGTGCAGGCCCCCAAACGTTTTCAGCCGCAATAAAGCTTTCACGAGCAACAGTATCGAGCTCTGCAAAACAGTACGCATAATTGGCGGCTTTTTTAGAAAGATCCTTATTTACTGCGAGCATCCGCGCTGCAATACTTGCATACACATCAATCTCTGCATAGAAATTAACCGCTATTGCTGGTTTCTTAGAAATTTCTTGCGAAAACACGTCATTGCTCATTTCAACGCCAACAGCACTTTTTGAGCAACACACCCCAGCATACGCTTCATAAAGAGATGTAGAGCTGCAAAGCACACCTTTTAGCTCGCTCGCCAAAGACAAAAAGTTAGATACATCGCCTTGCGCATCTTTTTCTTGTGCATAAATCGCAGTAAGAATCTGTCTGATTTTTTTGAGAACAGCAGGTTGAGCTTGCAACGATTTTATAAAATTTTGGCGCAACAAGATAAGATCTGCACCAACAGGTGCCTGAGAAGCCAATTCTAGAAAGAATGATCTACCTGCAGCGGTGCGCGCAATTCGATAGGTTTGTTTAATGAAATTTTTGTTAGCTGCTGCGATCTCGCGATCTTGAAGCAAAAGAACTTTTGCATCTTTTGGCGATGCTGTTTTTTTTGATGTGCTACGGCTAGAAGTTTCTTGATCTGCATTTGGAATGCTGAGAGAAAAAACAGAAGGCACTGAAGCTAAGCCACGCTGTTTGATTTTCTTCATAACTCTCTCGCAAAGATTTGGATCTACCAATGATATGAGTGTATCTAGAGGTTTTTTTAACCTGCGTTTTTATAAACGCGCCAAAAAACCCCCCTAAAAACAGGCAAAAGTTGATTTCGAGGGTTTCAGACTGAATTTTAAATGCATTAAATTCAGAAAAAGTGAATAAGCGAAGCGCTCATAAAGTTGGGCGCTTCGCAAAAGAATACTCACGTTGGATCTGGCGGATACACCAGCGGCATAAGAACTGCATAGCCCGTACGAAGCGCACGAGGAGTAGACTCCCATGAACATGTGGTTACAGGAACATCTCCAGCCGTGGTGTAAATTTCTCGTACAAGAACATACAACAGCGCCTCGATAATGTTTTGCGTGAGTTGAAACGCGCGGGTAAGACTTGTACGCGAAACACGATATGCAGGGCCACGCAGCGGGCACAAAAGATCTGAAGTCTCTTGATAATCTTCTGGCCCCGCACTTTCTAAACGGTCACTTTTTGCGCGATAAAATTCATGTAATTTTAGAAAAAGCGAATAAAATTCCAGCACCCGCTCTTCGTAAGAAAACTTTGGGGCCAAAAAAACATCTACGCAATTCCCAAGAATCTCTGTTGGCATATGAGAACTAAAATCGTGCGCACGCTCAACATGCATTCTTATTTGTGCAAGTAATGCCCTGGAATCAGCATACTCCTGCGCTCTCGTCATATCATCGGAATAATACACAACAGGCGCCCCCGTATAAGCTATTCGACTGATACCGCGATACGTAGCATCCGCTTGCGCAAGAAAGGGCTCTAAATACTCACACGTGCCCGCAAGTGCTTTAATATCTGCAATCACCTTTGCTATTTTTTCTTCAATCGGCTGCACGTACGGTGCATCGGACTGTAAACGCCTCGCCATTTCATCTACAAAACCACTACCCTTGGAAGGCTTAGGCTCTATCATGAGGCGCCTATCCTCAAGCTCATCATCTGAATCAAAATCCAAGAAGGCGCGGCCAGCCCCACACGCCCCTGAATGCGCCACCCCAAAAGGCATACGGCCACTGAAAACCGCATCTAATTCACGAGAATGAGAACTCAAAGCACAGGAATCATAAACCGATCTTTGACGAAAAGAATCAAAAGCATGGGCACGCGCCTCACGGCGCAGAATAAAACCTTTCAGTAATATTTGGCAGCCCAGCTGATTGCAGCTTAATACAACATTTTGCCCACGACGAGAAGCCGCCTCAATAGCTTTAAAAACACGTTCTTGGTAAGGAGCAAATTGGCAATCAAAAACATTACGATGAGGTTCTTCAGCTAACGGGAAGTACATAACATCTACACCATTACAGGACGCTTCATACACACGGCCATTAACAAAAGAAGGGCCTTCAGCCACATCAAAAAGTTGAGCACGAGATTCTTCTGCAAGCCCCTTGATAAGACAAGCTTTAAGAGCATTATAGGCATCCAAGATACGCGGCGCTTCATCGACATCTTTTGCTAGAGAGATTGCCTTGCTCATCTCTTCCTCTAAATCACCAACAATGAAGATAAATCCCGGACGCGCCAAAAGAGCTCCAATCGGATATTCCAAAGTTTTTTCTTCATCTAAAAAAGCATTAAGGGATTGAAATCCTGCCAAAAACAAATAGTCGCCAATTTTATGGGGCAACCCATTGCTCGCAACAACTGATCTAAAAGCATCTTCTATGGGATTAAAAGGCTGAGCAGCAATCACCATATCAAGCTGAGCAGCTGTAATGCCTCCACGCCAACTCAAAGGAAAACGTCGATTCAACTCCAACGCTACATTGCGCCAAAACAATTGTAACCTACGCGCAAATTCATCTTCCACTGCACCATCAACACGTGATGCCCCAGCAGAAACTGCAGAAGCTGCTACATCACACACGCCCGAAGGAATTCCACACCTAAAACATTCTCTAGCCCCTGAAAGATTCATAAAATCACACACAAAGCATTGCCATTTTTGCACAGAGATAGAACGGTGAGAACCTACAGCACTTGATAAACGTGGAAAACCACCAAATCCACCATGCCGCTGAACCCTACCCGCTTGCGGAAAAATATGCTCACACATTTCACAGGCTGTTGAAGTTGGTGCATTTAAAAACGTACATCGCGGACATTCCACGCCTTCTGTTACTGCGCCTCCAGCCCCAGCCCCTGCACCACCCTGCACGCGAGGTTTATCATCATCATCATCATCAGGATTCATAAGAGCATAGGCTGAAGGAAAGCTAGCAAAATACGCAAAAGCAAATATCGATAGCAAAATTTTTTTAATGATTGTTTTCATGTAGACTCCGTATAGTTTTTTGTGCACACGCATCAGTATATCCATCAGCCTATGCTTCGCCTACACACAAAACGCTTCTAAAATTTGCATACTCAGACGTTTTTATATTTTTCTAAAAATACTCAATACCTACGCCTCTCATAACGGAAACGCTGCGCATTAGCCCCCCTGGGATACATCAGCAAGAAACAGTCTCCAAGAGACTGGGCTTCAGCTGTTTCGTAAAATTGTGCGCTCATCCAAGATTGATAGTAAAAAAAGCCACCCGATGGATTATTGGGCCTTAAAAGAAAAATCGGCCGCTCATGCGGCCCATGCATAAAAGTTTGTGCAAATTCTCTGAGAAGCAAGCCCTTAGACAGTCTACCTCGCTCAAAATCAAGACTAAAGACATCAAAATATCCAGGATCTTGAGGATGAATGTCCTCTTCAAACGGAATATCATCAATCAATACCATTTCAAAACCCCTGACCTCCACAAGCCCCCCAAGCTCTGGAAAATAATAAAAACTATCTGGAGAAGAATAAGAATTAGGCCGACGAGAACAAATGCGCTTCTTTGCTATTTCAAACACTGCGCTTAATGGAACAATAACAACATGCCGACAAGAACATTCTGCCATCCAACACGTATTGGTTCCCCAAAAAGTTCCTGGGACTTCCTTTCTTTTTATAAATTGCCCCCAAAAATTTGGGCTGAGCAACAGTTTTGCACCTGCCTCGCGTCCTGCAATTTTTATTAAAAGAGTATCTTTGCGCGTGAGCTGATGAAATGGATTAACACCATCAGCCACAATGTCTTCTGTTGAACTATAGGTAGAAATAACAACTCTTTTTTCTCGATCTAAATTCTTAATAGCCTTTGCAATGCTTTTAACATCATCTGTTACATCACACCCATGGGGCGAAACACGAAAATGCCACAATTTAGTGCGATCAAATATCTCGATAGCACGCGGATAAGGAATTTTTTTTAACTTCTCAAAAAGCCACCCTGGGCTTACCTCAACAGAAAGACTATCATCGGTCTCTGTCTGAGTTTCTCTAGAAACAGCTGCCCCCTGCTCATCCAAGCAATCATCACAAGATGCTCCAGAGGCACAATCTTTTTTCTGCCCTCCCAGGCCCGAGCTATAAGCTTGCTCAACGCCCCCAAATGAACGTGATTTAGCAGGCGACAAAGAACACTGCTTGCCGAAAAAAGCTGCATATGCCCCCGCCAACCCACCAACAAGCCCGGCGCCCGCAAAAAAAGGCTTTACACTTGCCCACAGGCTTTTACGCACAAGCAAGCAGCCCAGCAGATTTTGTATGAATAGCGGTTGTTTGGGCTCAATTCCATACACAGCCGCAAGTATTTTAAGAGAGTTTTGCTTTGTTTTAGTAAAAACAAGATCCAACAAAAACGAGCGATTTACGTCTTCGCACCTGAATTTAACGGTCTTTTTTACAAAATAGCTGGCTTCTTTTTGCAGAGTTTTAATCGCATCCACCTTGCACTCTAACAAGCCATGCACAAGATCCAAGATTTCTGGCTTAAGGTCCGAATATTTTCTCGGAACTTTAAACAATCCATCCAAAGCATCATAATCACGAGCACTCACATAACAGGTAACATCTGCCGCAGGCAAAACTGCAAGCTGGGTATACGGCCGCAACGATAAAGAACCGGCAAAGCCCTTCGCCCGCAA
>JBEITS010000140.1:0-1711 GCA_040374805.1 Campylobacterota bacterium
AAACGAAAGCTGCAACCTTGCGTGCAGTGTGCCAAGCGCTTATCGAAAGACATAGGGCTCTATCCGCCATAGCGCACGGTGCAACGGTGGAAATTGTGCCACGTGACGCGGCTTCTTTGGTGGCTTTGCCAGGGGTTGGCCCAAAGACTGCAAACCTTGTTTTGGCTGTTGCTTTTGATATTCCGGCACTGTGTGTGGATGTTCATGTCCATAAAATTTCAAATGCTTTGGGCTGGGTTGCAACAAAAACTCCTGAACAAACCGAAGCTGCTTTGCGCACATTTTTGCCTCAAGATCTTTGGCTAGATTGGAACACCCAACTTGTAACAGTTGGCCAGAATGGATGTTTTAGTTTGCGTGGATGCGGTCAACCATGCCGAGTTCGTGATTTGGGGCTTTGTCCATAAAAAAGAGGCTCAGAAATGAGCCTCTTTTAAAGGTATTTATTGCTTAAATTTATGCTGCAACAGGAGCTTGTGAATCCTGGGGTTTTGTTTCATCTTGCGCAGATTCTTCTGCTTCAGATTGGTCCTGGTCATCATTGAATTCTTTTAACACTTCATCAAAGTTGAAGCCTGTTGTAATAGGTTCGGCCAATGTTGTTGTAGCTGCAACATACGCAGAGAGGAATGCTGTCCATTTTGCAAATGTCCACAACGCATTACGCTTTGGAGCTGTTTTTGTTTTGAGGTATTGGCCAAATCCTGGAGTATGTTTTTTAAATCCGCTTCTCATGGAGTGCTTAAGGAAATATTGGTAGATTTGTGTTGCAAGCAATTGATGTATTTTTGTCTGTGCAAATTTTGTGTACATCTTCAATTGCTCGGTGTCTTTGGTGAGCTGGCCAAACATTTTAAAGAGTTTTTCTGGTTGAAGTGTTACCAGCGCCTTAAAGTTAGATGTTGAATCGGTAACCATTTTTACAAGACACGCTAAGAGCTTAAAGCCATTTTGTGCGCTCGAAACCAATTCGCCGAAGCCTTCGTGGATGTCTTCGTCCATCACCTTTTTTCCAAGGTTGGAAATTAATGCTCCTGTTTTTTTACCAAGGCGAACAACGGGGCTATGAAGTGCGTGAAGACCCGCAGTTGTTGCCGCAACGGTTCCTTCCTTAACAGCTAATTCTGCTAACGAGCGCTTAACATAGAGTTGCCATGCATCGCGTGAAGATGTTACTGAAAATGCGGCTGGAGTCGAAGCAGATGCTGCAGAAGCAGCTTCAGGAAATTGCATCATTACTGTATTTCCATGCACATCTTTTTTAAAGTTAAAAGATGTTTTGCCTGTTATTTCATGACATTCTTTGTTAGAAATTCCGGGTGTATCGTTGTACATCATCGTAGTTTCATTTTTGACAGGAAGAGAGTTGAGGCTAACTTTGAGGAATGCTTCAGTAGGCTTGTGGTGTTGGTCATGCAACAATTTTCTCCAAAGAGCTCCCGATGCAATGTGCGCAGAGCGTGAGCCCCAGCCATCACACAAGAATGTTCGCAGGAACACATTGTTTTTTGGTGCAACTTTTCTTATTAAGCCGTCAATATGTTGCCCAACAACTATTTCTGCAACAGGTATAGAAGCGCGAGCAACAAAGCTAGCCGCGTTGTTTTTGTCTTTCATACCAAGATTGCGTAATGAAGCGAGTGATTTAAACGCTAGCCCGTTTTTTTTGTAATACCATGTTGCATACCCACCTAAAGGCATAATCTTTGAG
>JBEITS010000061.1:0-6336 GCA_040374805.1 Campylobacterota bacterium
TGCATCACAAAGTCAATTTTCTTGCCCGGTTCAAATGCATTTGCTCCTGTTCGTTTTGGAACATACGTCCCACCCGGCAAGCCACCTAAATATTTTGCAAGAAGGTCGAGTATAGCTTGCTCATCAAATTGTCCTGCAACAGAAACAACCATCGATTCTGGACGTAATACAGCTGAATGAATTGCATGCAATTCACGAGAAGTGACCTTTTTAAGAATCGAAATCATTTCATCGGCGGTCCATTCGTTGTCGGTGCCTTTATAGATTTCATTCTTGAGCATGCGAACTGCAACATCACTTGGAGAATCTTTTGAACGCTCCATGCCGGCAATAGAAAGCTGCTTTACATGCTCCATAGCCTTAGGCTCAAACACAGGATTAAGCGCCATGTGTAAAATTCGATCAAACACTTCCATTTGCTCAGATGCAACAACAGAGGCAGAAATACCATAGCTATCCAAACGATAACTCACGCCATGAATCTCAAAGAAATCGAGCAATTCTTGCTTAGAATATTTCGTTGAGCCTTCCAGCAAGCTTCCCATCATAGTGCTTACCAAACGCCCTTCTTTAGATGCTGAGTAATGCGTTCCATCACGCAATTGAAGAACCATTGTTGCAAGCGGCAACGAATCGTCCTTGCTCATAATAATCTCTAAGCCGTTAGCTAGAGTATGGCGTGACGTTGGGCGTGGAAATGTAAAGTTAAGCGGCACAGGATGAGAGAATTCTGCCGGAAGCTCTGGCTCCACAAGCTCTGTTGTTCGCTCGTGAGCGGCAAGAATGTGTGCTTCAACAGCTTTAACGTGCTCTTGCGCGCGCTGCCAAAAAGCTGCCTTTGCAGGAATAAATGGAACAACTTCAATAAAACTCATCAAAAATGGATCAAGGTGAGTTGCTACAAATTGCTTAACATCGTCACCTGTAACATCGTACACGCGGTCAGCTTTTGCAAAAACATCAAACTCATCTCGCGTAAGAAAGTACGATTCAATCCATTCGTAAACCAAGCCTTCTAAGCTTTCTACGCTACGAACAAATTGCGAAACTTGGCGAGATACAAATTTTTGGCGTTCAATTTCCGAAATTCCATTGAGCGCAAGATTGGTCATCTCGGCAATGATAATTTCTCTGCAGCGATCAAGCTTGCCTCGCTTAGGCTCAAGCATAATCAAGAAGAGCCCACCGTGCTTCATCTGATAGCCTTCAACCCCAACATCGTCGGCAACTTTAGCATCATCAACCAACGCACGGTACAAACGACTGCCTTCGCCACCACCCAAAACAGATTTGATAGCCTGAACAACAAGCTCGCAACCTGTCTTAAGGCCTGGAATAACCCAATAAAAAACCGCCTGCTCTTGCTGAACATGCTCGTAAATACGCGAGCCATGAACCGTTAAATCATGCACATAATCGGGGAATTTATTAAATTCTTGCGTACCGCCGTTGGGAATATCTGCAAAATACTTTTCTGCGTACGACACAGCATCATCTGCATCGATATCGCCAACAATAAAGAGTACAGCACGTTCAGGGTGATAGTATTTTTTGTAAAAATTCTTAAGAACCTGAGCATCAAGTGAAGCCAAGTCTTCTTTGTACCCAATAACCGGATGATGATAAGGATGATTTGCGGGATACGCAATTTGAAACGCCTGCTGAACCATGCGCGACATATGCTTGTCGCGGTACATGTTGAGCTCTTGCACAACAGCCTTAAGCTCTGATGCAAGATGCTCTTTATCAAACAAAGCATTCTTCATGCAATCTGCAAGCATAGGAACAAAGTTTTTCCAATTTTCGCGATCTACTTCAAAGTAATAACTTGTTTCATCATTCGAGGTAAATGCATTGAAAGTTGCGCCATATTTACGGGCAATTGCATCAATTGCGCCTTCTTGAAGGACATTTGTCCCTTTAAAGATCATATGTTCTACAAGATGTGCAAGACCTTTTTCGCCCTGCTCTTCAACCGCAGAACCCACATCATACGCAATTTGAACGAGAACTTTTGGCGTATGTGCCGTTGCATATGAAATCAACGTCATGCCGTTAGAAAGAATTTTTTTTCTAATTTTATCTTTGGGAACATTAAATGCTACGCGTGAAGCCACAGTTGAAACTTCCTTATTGATGAGAAAATAATCTAGGCACTAAAACTGCGCTCAGTATCACCTAAAAATGATCTCGTCACAAGCCACCAACACGAACCCGCGCAAACGCACCAGCAGCAGCATAATCACGCGCAACAGAAGAAACCGTTGCAACATCTAACGCATCAACATCATGCAGCAATGCTGCGTAATAATCTTCCCCCAAACCTTTTCGCTCAAGATCTACAAAATACGCTGCACAACTATCAACGCCCGCAAACATTGCAACAATCTCACTACGAAAACCTGCACGAGCTCCATTAAGATCATCCTGAGTAATCGATTTTGCAATGTCATGTGTTATAAATTGCCTAAGCCGGCGCTCCGCATCACTCAACTTGCCAAGCCCCACGTGCGCCGAAACAAAATCATAGCCAGGCACCTTGCTCATCCCTAACGCAAATTCACCTTCGGCTCCATAAAACAAACCCGTTGCTTCTCTAAGATTAAAAAGGCGAGATCCAAACGACTTAAAAAGCGCCTGAGAAAGAACACGTAATGACGGAAGATACGGATTGCCAAAAGCCATCGCTGAAGGCCTCACGTACGCAAGATGCGTCTGACGCGACTCTGTAGGAATATCACATCCCACTACAGGCTCAGCCCAAGCCGCAGATCGCTCAGAAACATACGGAATTGACTTCCAATCAGCAGTATTCTCCTGCATTTTTTTAATAACATCTTCTGCATCAACATTCCCTACAACAACACAAACAAGAGCAGCAGGGTTACTCAATTTTTCATGCCACAGCTTAAGCGATTCAGGCGTAACACTCATAATTGCAGCACAACCTTCGTCAAAGCTCCAATCGTAAACAGTGTTGGGCCACAACGATTTGGCGATTGCCCGTCCCTGCACATCAGAAGAACAGTCCTTCATACGCAGCGCCGTATTTGCTAAACGTTTTTTAACTCTTTTAAGTGTGGATGCTTCAAAAATAGGCTGATGTATCATTCTGCAAAGATGGTCCAAAACATCCCACGCATCTTGAGACAAACATGTTGCAGACCAATCACATCTCGAAAAATTATACGAAACCCCTCGCTCATCTAGCCAATCTAAAGCCAGGCGCCCAGGCAACGCTTCTGTTCCTTCAAGCAACATCTGGCACGCAACATTCAGTGGCATTCCATCCAACGCCAAATCATAATATTGCGCATCGCGATGTCCGATATGAATCGTACAGACAGGTGCATCGGGCCTTTTGACCACAACAACCTGCATACCGTTGTCTAACCTTTTTTGGAGCGAAATTTGGGGAAATGTAACAACCGGCAAGTGAGCCTCAGGATATTTTTGAGGAATAACAGGCTCAACAATCGGCCGCGTGCGAACATGCGTCTGCAAGATCTTTCTTTCAACTTCCCGGCCAGCATTTCTTTGCGCTTGCCACGCAGGACGAACTTCATCAGAAAGAGGCAACATGTCAACCCTGCTCATGCGCTCAACGGTAAGAAATTTAGCCACAAAATTTTGAACTTCTTGAACAGTTACTTCATCAAACAGGCGTAACGGATTTAAAAAATCCTGCACATTTTCCGTCATTGCATATCGCTCAACCCAATCACCGGGAAGACCTTCACCAGAAGTTGTAATGTTCTCAACCTGCACAGCCGCATCTACCTTCATTTTCTTCAGAATACTTGCAATAACGTGTTCTCCTACGCCTTTTTTCTCAAGCACATAAAGCTCTTCAAGTATCGCGTGCACACATTGATCAATTTTATTTTTAAGCGGATGGCACGTGATATAAAAAAAGCTCGAACCACGGCCAGCTATAATTTCAGCATCAAGCCGCTCGGCACAATGATCACGGTCAACCAAGCGCTTCTGCAGCACACCATTCACGCCAGAATCCAAAAGTTCACAAACAATCCGAGCACAGGCATACTCCTTTTCGCCCCCCTTAGGAATAGGCCACCCCACAAGAACATGTGATGTTTTATGACGATCATACACCACCTTATGAACCCCAAACTGTGGAATAGGTTTGGCTGCAAAAACATCGGGAAGGCGCGTTTGCTCTGAAGAAAGTTTTGAGAGTTCCCCTTCTGCAAATTCAAGAGCTTTTTTGGGGTCAACATCCCCAACAATAACGAGTGTTGCAAATTCTGGACGATAATATTTTTTATAAAATTCACTCATTTTCTGAGTCGTAACCAAAGCTAAATCATGCACATTTCCACCCGAAAGTGCATGGTACGGATGCTCAACAGGTAAAAAACCGCGAATAAAGGCTTCTGTAAGACGAACAGCAGGATTCTCTCCATTTTGCCTCAGCTCCTGAAGAATTGTTTTTACTTCCGCCGCAAAGCATTGTTCATCAAAAACAGCATTTTCCATGCAGTCAGCAAGTAATGTAATAAACGGCTTCCAATTATTAGCATCTACCTCAAACCAATAGCCCGTTGCGTCAACCATCGTAAAAGCATTTGTTTGCGCCCCATAGCGCAACACAAGAGAATTAATAGCCCCCTCTGCTAATGTTTTAGTTCCCTTAAAAACCATATGCTCAATGGCATGCGCAACACCTTTTTCTTCAGGCCGTTCTAAGCTCGCACCCACCCCAGCATACACAAGCTCAACCACAACACGAGGAGAAGCAGAATTTTTTATGGCCAAAATCTTCATGCCATTAGAAAGCGTTTTGGTTGCAAAATGCTGAGCAAAACCAGCACCACCACTCATGGAAGCATTAAAAAAGAGTCGATACGCAAAAATTGTCACCAAAATCGTAAAAAAAAATGCAAACACCACAAATAATGATGTTTTCTTAGAATACTCCACAACCCAACCACTCTCACTTGCGTATAAAAACCCGCCAAAAGGTAGCACAGAGGGGCAAAGATCCGCAATTAAGCAAGGATAGTTCGAAAACATGTAATAAAAGCAAAAATACGGACACAAAAAAGCCCCCGACGAACTTAATCGCCAGGGGCTTTTTTAATTTTATCTATGTCAGAATTACCCGATAGAAGTAAACCTAACAACCGTAAGAGGCTGACGGTGACCGTTTTTAACACGGTACTTTTTACGACGCTTGAACTTAAAGATAATAATCTTTGGGCCGCGATCGTGCTTAATAATTTCAGCTTTGATTGTTGCGTTTTCTACGTAAGGAGCGCCAACTGAGTATGCAGCTCCGTCCTTAACCATAAGAACTTCTTTAAACTCATGAGTTGCACCAACTGCAACATCAAGTTTTTCAATTCCAAGGGTTCTACCAATAACCGCTTGATATTGCTTTCCGCCCGTCTGAAAAATCGCATATTTTTCTGGAAGCTGAATTCCTGTATTTTCCATCCACGTACTCCTTAGTCCCCCCGGACTTTGAAAGCCGGGCCTATGTTGTCTTTAATAATCTGCAAAACTCTGCATGCCTGTAACTATACCAAAGGCCTATTAGAATGGCAATTCGTCATCAAAGGCTTTTTCATCCTTAAAATTGATCTCTCCCGTATCAAGCTTAAGCTTAGAACCTGCAGCTGCTGCTGGTCGCTTAGGAGCAAAAGACCGAGGAGCTGGCTTTGCAGCCTCAAAACGAGTTTCAGTTGAAGCTGCCGAACCCATTGAAGAATCACCCTCTTCAACTTCAGCGCCCGCACCACCCGTCAAGAATGTTACACGGTCAGCAACAATTGAATGTTTACTTTGTTTTTTACCATCTTGGTCTTCCCAAGTATCAAACTTAAGACGTCCTTCAATAAGAACAGGACGACCTTTAACCAAGAATTTTGAGCACGATTCAGCCTGAACACCCCAAACATCTACGTCTAAAAAGCACACTTCTTTAAATAATTGACCATTTTGACGATTCTTAAACTGGCGATTAGAAGCAACCGATAAACGGCATACTGCCTGACCAGAAGCAAGATTTTTTAAATCAGGGTCCCGAGTAAGGTTTCCCATCATAATAACGCGATTGTAACTTGACATAATAAAGACTTTCCGCGCCCCGCGCCGTGATAAAAGGTTATTTTTTTAAGAAAACAGTAGATCTAACGTACTCACTTTTTTGGGTTTGCGGAAGAGCAAAACTCTCCGTAAAAATGAACAAAAATCTACGCAACACCTGACTTTTGCAGCCAAACGCTCATTAAGGTTTATAAAAACTTTTCTTGCTGAAACCGCAAGTCGATTATTTTTAAGATTTTTGGTGTTTTTTTTTAAAAAAAACAA
>JBEITS010000077.1:0-5196 GCA_040374805.1 Campylobacterota bacterium
AGCTAGATGCTGAAAAAGCGCTGCAAGATGCACGTAAAACGCTCAAGCGCGCCAAAAAACCTCGAGGATCTGTATGAGCCTCTCGCCTAATATCCAAATTTTCGAGCGAAACATATGGTTTTGTTGCAAACAATTGGCGAACAAGCGTTGTTTTGCCCGACTGCCGAGGCCCCGTAACGCAAACTACGGGATAAATCTGAGCTAACCGCTCCACAAATGAGCAAATTTCGCGTGAAAACATAATTTTTTCGGGCACTTTCTGCAAATTTGACGTCGATGAAATTAAATTCTCACAGACTGTAACAAAAGTCAACGAATCATGCTTATCCAATGGCCTATCCTGCAGATTTTGAACATCCACAAAAGAACTCACAACACACAGCAAAAACATCTCGTGATGCGCGCACAGAAGCCGAAGAAATGCTCACAGATGCAACACGCCAAAAGCTAGATGCTGAAAAAGCGCTGCAAGATGCACGTAAAACGCTCAAGCGCGCCAAAAAAGCTGCATACAAGAAAAGAAGAGGCTGCACCGCAATGGGCAGCGCAACAGCCCCAGCAGAGCCCGTGATGGTGCATGCTCCATATTTTGTTCCCGTGCCAGTACTCGTAGCTCCCTGCCAAGAGTACAAACCACCCTATTACGAAGGTTTTGACAGCGGGGTCTTTGAATTGTGCGAAAGTTACAGGTTATATTCTATCGCCCAAAGAAAAGCACCAACCACAGAAGCGCGTATGGCTATCGCAGACCCAGGACCCCTGTTGCTCAGCCAAGCACAAGAAACACTCGAAAGCTTGAAGAGCTCTGGCGAAGGACTTTGCAACCTCCATCATATTGCGTACCTCGCGGGGAGAATAGATGCCTACACATGGCTCTTAGAGCTTAAGCAAGCTGCCTTTACCGCGGGAATGAAGGCACAAAAGATTCAGGATACCCTGCAAAAATTTATTGATGCCAACCCCCAGCTTAAGGGCCGCGACAATGTTCAAGTTCTTCTTATGAGGCAGCTTATCCACGCAGAAAGCATCAAAAAAACAGATGCACAAATGCCAACACCCCCAAGAGACTAAAAGACGTAAAAACAGGCGATATTCTTCAAAAAAAACATCTTTTTTTGAAGAACACACAAGGGCCATTACAATGTTAAAAAACCCAACTAAACTAGCTTAAGTAACCCAAAAAAGGGAGCCAGCGTGGCAACCTTACCGGAAGACGTTAAAAAATCGTTAAAATCGTACAAAACATAGGATTTTCGTATGAACCACAAAATTGTAAAAAGCCTTTTGGCTCTCAGCCTGTTGCTGAGCATGCAACCATCTCAAGCAGGCCGCGGCCAAGCAGTAATAGACAATCTGAGGAAGATTGGCAACTCGCTCGGCGATAGATTATCCTCTGCCAAAGAATCCATGCAACCACGCGTAGAACCAGTACTCCGCAGTGGCGCAGAAATCGTCCTAAAGCCCGTAACATTAGCACGCGCCTACAGAGCCACCCCAATTTTTATGCAAAAACAATCAAATGATTTCACAACAAGTGCATGGAGATGGGTCAATGAATCGGTACATTCTGCACACGTAGCTACAGCAGCAGGTGATTTAGATGATCAACCATTAGATTCGTCTTTGCCAACATTGAGATCTAGACCAAGCCCCGAGCATGCCTATGCAAGATCAAGCCAGCTTTTTACACATTCTCTTGCATGGTCGCTTGGCACAAAGATGTTACAAGACGGCTTAAGCCTTAAGGCTGCCGTTGGCCTCAGCGCTGCATCGCTTATGGGAACCCTTGGAACAACATTGGCACAACACAAAGCACAAAACGCTAAAAAACGTCAAACACTCTGGCTCGCCCTTTCTGTTGTTCCTTACGTTTTGGGCCAAAACCCTGAAGTAATTCTCGACGCGCTTAAGCACGTTAAAAAAGAAGGCGTAAAACAATCACTCAAAGACGCCGGAAAAGGAATCAAAAAATTCTGGCGCAAAGAAACATCACCAAAAGCACGTTGGGCGTTTGTAGCGCGAACACTTGGTCCTGTTGCAAGCATCATGGGGCAAAACTGGTTCGCCACTAAAACCTCTGAGTATGACAGGGGTCACACAGCAGGCCTCACAAAAGGTTTAAGGAATTATCAACCTGACATACAGGAACTGATCTCTGCGGCTCGCCAAGAAGGCTTGAGTGAAAGTTTTCATGCTTTTAGTGCCCAATAAGCACATCGCCCAGATTCTGTATAACATGACACTATTTAAGTTTAAAAAATAAGGATTATAAAAACATGAAAAACACAAACGTATTTCTTGGCCTTGTGGCCCTGGCGCTTTTGGCAAGCCCTGCAAAAGCTCTCCCCTTTAATGTAGAAGAAAACGTAAGCCGCATTCCTCTTGTAGGAAAAATGTACGCCGATAAGAACCGCCACGCTCTCACATTCCTTATTTCTGGAATGCTTGCAAAAGCTGCAACAACATACCTTGGCTCGCACAACAACAGCGGCAAAGATATCGCAAAAAATGTTGCTCTTTCTGCTGCGGGCAACCTTGGTGCTGTAACGGCACTTGCTCTTGCAAACAAGGTGCATGATAAAGGCCACCAAAGGGTTGCCGAATTAGTTTTTTCTGCAGCAGTCGCCATCTACGTTTGCGCACAAAACAGCTGGAACCCGTTCCCTGTAATCAAAAAACTTGTGCTCTCACCCAAAGAAACCCTTCGCAAATTTGTTTCACACAGATTCAGTGCAGAAGATATCGCCAAATTTGTTGTAAACACCGGAACACTTGTTGCGTGCTACAAGCACACAACAAAGCCAGCAGTCTCAACTGTTTACGATGCAAGCTCAATGCAATGGCAAGGTAGTCAGTCAGGTTTCGGCATGGGCCATGGCGTTGGTAGAAGCTCTGCTGAAACATTGCATACGCCCACACCTTGGACGTCTGCTTCTGACTGCCAGCAAAATCCTACCTGCAGACACGGCTACGGTCATTCAGGCGCTTGTTCACAATAACTCCACACACGTTCTTAAGGCCTCTTGGAGCATTTCAAGAGGCCTTTTTTATGCACCAGACTAAAAAATTATTTTGTTCTCGCTCGTTCATTTGAATTTTTCTAGAACATCTGCCTTACTAAAAGCTCAAAAAACACCCCTCAGTTTTGACCGCTCGTCACGAAACACGTTATATGAAATTTTTACACACCACGTATTTACTCCTTGTTTTTGCACTCGCAAGTTCCGCTGTTGCGCACCCCACCAAGGCTCAGCTGTTTGCGCTCCATGCCGCAAAAACATGCTCCGAACAAACAGACGCAATCAAAGACCTCTCAGATACGCAAGCTCAAACGCTTAAAGCCTGGCTCTCTTCCAACATAGCAACACTTACCAACCCATTGCTACCACGCTCCACAGATCAACAGCAGGCAATTCAAGAATTAGAAAAAACCGGAGATCAGACAAGATTGCTAGAATGGCTCTCTTTCAACCATAAAAAACTCAAAGAAGTGCATCCATTATTTTGCAGCCCTGCGCCACAAAAGCAGGTTGCTCACACCAAACCTCCAGAGCCCGCTCACACAAGCGACGCAACGCAAAGCGGCGCAACCCAACAGATTGTGCACACCCCTCTCCCGTTTACGCATGAATACACCTTAAAGAATTCTCGGCTTGCGCCACAGTCTGTCTTTTTTGCATTTTTAGGGAGCGCTATGGAGCCTGCCAATACATGGAAAGATGTTGCAGCCGACACTGCAATTTCTGCTTTTGGCGGATATGTGGTAACGCGCCGCCTTTTGAACCAAGCGCACGGCCAAAACGCAGCAGCACTCCAACTGGCGGCACTCATCTCCCACATTATTTTTCAGAATGGAACAGATGTTTTGCGCGCACTGAACATCTTAAAAAAAATTCAGACGCCCACAGAACTCATGCAGTGGAAATGGTTTTTACGCCTGCTCAGAACCTTTGCACCTGTTGCAACAGCAAGCTCGCACCACGGCAAAAAGCACTTTAAAACACATCGGCCAGCCCGCACAGCGCAACAACAACCCCAAGAGCACGACGAAGCGCTCTTTGGCCCCTTCCCTGGTTGCTAAAATACGACAGACCTTCCCCCAACATTGTGCACCTAAAAACACAGCTGGTTCTACCAACATACCGCTTTTGCGCTCTCTTTGTTTCGACCTGAAATACGCAGAGCGCAAAAAACACTAAAAACGAATGTTTTTTTAGACCACAAGAAATATCACAAAGATTCCAACCGCATGAAAAGCTAGTCTCTGCTTTTTTGCATCATTTGTTAGCATCAACAATGATCAAAGGGGTTTTTTGTGTACCAAAAAGCTGCACAACACCGGAAAGAATTCCCCATTGGATACAGCACAACAACCGCCTAAACCATTTTAAAACACAAGGACTAATCATGCTCACTCGCGCATTCTCACTTCTTATACTTATTGGGCTTTTTGCACCTACCCCAACATTTTGCCCCCCAAAAAAAGACGCTTGCGCTGGCGCGGGAAGAAGCCTGCGGAAAGAAACAGTCGAAGAAGACAATTCTTTTTTGACAGACATTCTTGTTGCACTCGATAGATGCATTGATATGGGTGGAAAATTTAAACATTTTGACGTACACACAACAGGCTGCACGCCAGAGCAATGCAAAATTGCAGCATTAGTTTCACAAACTATTATGAGTGGAAACCTTAAAGCTGTAGCTACTTTTATAACAAACGACAAACCATCGTTTATCCCCAGATCCACAAGTTTTATTATCGGATTTATCGCGGGATCAAATATTGATCTTTCAAGCCGCCAAAACTCAAAAAATGCACTTAAAGCCGCCGAAACCCTCTACAACAATCTGATGCCCAACCCCTGTGATGGAGCTGCAAGACTCACAGAATTTGCAACAGGCATCATGCAGGGCTATGCGTACAACACGGAAGCACACGAACGCGGATACGCACTTAAATATTTTTGCCAAGCACCAGCTCCGGGCATTCCATTGCCACTCATCTCCATAACGCCCTCAGCAGAATCTCGTGGTGAAACACTTGAGATTAATCTTGCTCCTTTAGCTGAAATGAGTATCGACAAGATTAATGAACAAAGAACAACAGCTCATTGCACAGGAACAATTAGACCAATTTCACACACAATATATTTGGAAGAAGTAACCGAATATATCGGAATGCACGTAGGCGCCACA
>JBEITS010000075.1:0-5270 GCA_040374805.1 Campylobacterota bacterium
AATTTGAATAACATTTCGAACATCTTCATCAAAAAACTGAATCACACGCTCATCAAGCATTCCCAGAAGACCATTTTTATTGTAATCACCCAAAATGGCTCCAACAATTTTCTCTTCTAAATCTCTAAAGCCACGAATTAAAGCTTCATCAATCGTTGCGGGCCTATCTTTTGCAACCGCTGGAACATCTGCACTCTGGGCTTGAGCCTGAGAAACGGTATTTTGAGGGTGCTCTTTAGCTTTAGCAACCAAATCGCGCATAGAAATTTCTTGAACCTGCAAAACCTGCGCAGCCTGAGAAACCAGCAAATCTTGCTTAAATCGATTGTTAATTCGAGCAATAACAGAAGCTATTCGCTGCCCAATCTCCATTTTTTCACTCAAAGTTTTCTTAAAAAAATTAGTCGAAACAGAGCGAACAAAAAAGGTAAAAATATCTACAGCCGCATCGCACAAGGCATTAACATCGCCACCAGCCTGAATAAACGACGCAGGATCATGCCCCCCGGGAAGCGAAATCACATAAAGCTCTAAATTAACATCCCAACACAACTCGGCAAACCGAAGTGTGGCCTTCTGGCCTGCCTTGTCACCATCATAAACAACAAAAACCTTGCGCACAAAACGCGACAAAAGCTTTAGATGATCGTGCGTACAGGCCGTTCCAAGCGTTGCAACCGTCTCGCCAATGCCACTTCCTGCAAGCATCACGCAGTCAACATATCCTTCAACAACAAACGCCCGCTCTGTTTTTTGGAAAAAAGCCTTGGCCTTATGGTAGCCAAACAAGAGTTGTCGCTTAAGAAAGAAGTCCGACTCGCGCGAATTGTAATATTTAGGTCGAGAATCACCTTCATGGAAGATACGGCCACCAAACCCCACACATCGACCGGAAGCATCATAAATAGGGAAAATAATGCGCTCTTCAAACGGAGAATGATAAGACGTTGTAGAGCTCTGAATGAGCACTCCCGCATCAACTAAATGCTTAGCCAAGATACCTTTGGAATGAGCATAGCGAATAAGAGCATTAATCCCCTCGGGGCCGCCCGGCATGTACCCAATAGCAAATGATGCAATTAAATCGTCCGAAATAGCGCGAGACTGCAGGTACGTTCGAGCTTGTTGACTGCGTGCAAGCTGTTGCCCAATCCACCACTCAAAAAACGAACAAGCCGCAAGATACTCTTTTTTCTCATTTTCATCGTGCGAGGAAAAACTTTTTTTAAGCGCATCGGGAACAACCAGCCCCATTCGATCAATAATTAGCTGAACAGCCTCACCCTGACCAAGATGCTCAACCTTGGCTATAAATGCGATTACATCGCCCGTTGCATGGCAACCAAAGCAATAAAAGATTCCTTTATCAGGGCTCACCGTAAAAGAAGCGTCGGTTTCGGTATGAAACATACACGATGCTTTAAGATAATTTCCAAGCCGGGCAAGCCTCACATATTGACCAACAACGTCAACAATAGAAACCTGCTGCTTAATCCATTCAAATAACGTCACGCAAACTCCGAGGACAAAGATTTAGCCCGAAGCAAAAATCCAAGAAAACTTGCAAGCGCAAGTAAAGAGATCATCAAACTTATAATCTGATACCAAGTGATCAAAACAGCAAGCCCCCCAAACTTTAACTCAAGAAGGGTAGCGCTTCTGTCGGCCCTGAAAAAATCGAGAAAAAATCGAATAAATCCTGCGCCCACAAAATATAACGCTGTTATGCATCCAAGAGGATTAATGCGCGCCTTATGCAAAATAAATTTAGAAACAAGCAAAAAACAAAACAACCCAAGAAATGTCACAGCCGCAAGAAGCTGCACAGGAAATAAATCAATCCCAACAGGCGCCGCAACAGAAGAATCCACATAAACAACAGAACAAAGTGTTTTTGCAGCCATACCGTAACAACAACCACCAAAAAAACATCCTAAACGGCCAAATAAATCAAAAACTGGCGCATAAAGAGCCGCAAGATCTAAAAAAGCCAAGCCCGAAACGTCAATTCTGCGACATGCTATAAAACCAGCAACGGGCGCAGCAACAAGCCCCCCCAAAAGGGATAGTCCACCCGCTCGAGGGTCTAGAATGGTAAAAATAGACTGATTAAGAAGCTCTGGGAATTCAAAAACATACAAGAGCCGCGCACCAAAAAGGCCTGCAATAAGCGAAAACAACACAACGTCTAAAAGATGCTCCGGCGCAACACCAAGCTTTTTTGGGGCATCAACGAGCAAGAGAGCCACCAAACAAACAAGGCCTATTACAAAAAACAGGCCATATGCTTGAACTTCAAACACATTTAAAAAGGAGAATAATTTAGGGGAGGAGACAAAAACTCTCAACATGAAAGATCCTGCCATAAGAAATTGGTTGCGGGGGCTGGATTTGAACCAACGACCTTTGGGTTATGAGCCCAACGAGCTACCAGGCTGCTCTACCCCGCGACACACATCATGGAAAGCCAGCTAAGAAAGCCGGCTTCCAGATGTCACCATCCTAAACTTTTTTGACGCAATGTCAAATACTGCAAAGAATATTTATTTACAGGCCTTTTTTAGCTTTTGATCGGCGAGCTTTACGATTGCCCCCCACATCAACAACCTCAGGTTTTTCACCATCCTCTGTAGGCCCACTCATACTCAACTGAGCAAGCTCTTCGCGGCGAGTTTCTTCAAGCCGTTCAAATGCTTCTTCAGATGCCTGAGTCGCATTCATCTTGTACAAGGCACTTACAATATTCATCTTGATTTCAAGCATCATGCGCTCAAAGGCCATAAATGATTCTTTTTTGTATTCGGTTAACGGATCACGCTGAGCATATCCTCTGAAGTTGATGCCATCTTTAATCTGCTCAAGATTGTTCAAGTGAGTACGCCATGCAAAGTCGATTGTTTCGAGCAAAAGCCATTTTTCTGCAGCCAAGACCATTTCTTGCGAGAGTTGCCCTCTTTGGCGCTCATACAAGCTCCACAAGACTTTAACCAACTCACTCCCAAAAGCATGCGCCTCGCGAGAAAAGCCCTGCCCAGAAAATGCATCTGATTTCAAGCCTGCAACTTCAAGCAAATGCTCAATAATCGCAGCCTGCTCATCGGCAGAAACAGTTCTACTATCTGGAGCAAAACGCTCAATGCTTTCGTGCACCAAATCGCCAATAAAGTCTTTAATAAGTTCGTTAGAACCACCCAAAGAATCTAAAATTTCTCTTCGATATTGATAAATGATTTTACGTTGCTGATTCATGACGTCGTCGTATTCAAGCAAATGTTTACGCGTATCAAAGTTTTGTTGCTCAAGACTATGTTGAGCCTGCGCAATGCTACTTGTGACCATTGAGCCCTCAATACGCTCACCCGGCTCCATACCTGCGCGCATCATAAGATTCTTCATACGGTCGCCCGAATATAATCTAATAAAATCATCTTCCAATGAAATATAGAATTTACTTGAGCCCGGATCACCCTGACGACCAGATCGTCCACGCAGCTGATTATCAATACGACGCGACTCATGTCGCTCGGTACCAACAACACGCAAGCCACCAAGCTCTTTAACACCTTCGCCCAGCTTAATATCAGTTCCACGACCCGCCATATTGGTTGCAATCGTCACACGACCTGGTTCGCCTGCATTTTTGACAATTTCAGCTTCACGAGCATGCTGCTTAGCATTCAGAACTTCATGCGGAACATTATTGGCAGACAAAAGCGAAGATAAGTATTCAGAAGTTTCAATCGAAACCGTACCAACCAGAACAGGTTGTTTTCTTGCATAGCAATCAACAATGTCTTCGGTAATTGCAGCAAACTTATCAGTTTTGAGTAAGAAAATCGCATCGTCTTCATCGTTACGCACCATTGGTCTGTGCGTAGGAATAGCCACAACACCAAGTTTGTAGATTTTATGAAATTCAGCGGCTTCTGTTTGGGCTGTCCCCGTCATACCCGAAAGGGTTTTATACATTCTAAAATAATTTTGAAGCGTGATGGTTGCATGCGTTTGGCTTTCACGCTCAATCTCAACGCCTTCTTTGGCTTCAAGCGCCTGATGAAGTCCATCGCTGTAACGTCGGCCATCAAGAATACGCCCCGTAAACTCATCAACAATTAAAACTTGTCCGGCATTTACAACATAATCCACATCAGCTTTAAATAAAGCGTTTGCGCGCAATGCTTGTGTGAGATGGTGAAGCAACAAAATGTTATCCGCTGCGTACAAATTAGTTACATTCAAGGAAATTTCGAGCTTATCAACGCCAGATTCGAGCAAATTGACCACACGATCTTTCTCATTAACTTCATAATCAACACCTCTTTTCAGGCGCTTTACAGCGGAATCTGAAATCGCATACAACTGGCTACTTTTTGCCGCAGGGCCAGAAATAATCAAAGGCGTTCGCGCTTCATCAATCAGAATCGAGTCGACCTCATCCACAATCGCAAAAGCATGTTGACGCTGAACAAAATCCTTAACGTCAAACTTCATGTTGTCGCGCAGGTAATCAAAACCGAATTCGTTATTTGTTCCGTAGGTGATATCGGCAGCATATGCAGCGCGGCGCTGAGCATCGTTTTGATTATGCTGCATAATCCCCACGGTCAGGCCCAACGCATTGTAAAGAGGAGCATTAAGTTCTGCATCACGTCGAACAAGGTAATCGTTAACCGTAATAAGATGGGCACCGTTACCCGCAAGTGCGTGCAAATACAACGGAAGCGTTGCAACAAGAGTTTTTCCTTCCCCTGTTTTCATTTCAGCAATTTTGCCTTCATGAAGAACCATGCCACCAATTAATTGAACATCATAATGACGCATACCTAACGTGCGCACACTAGCTTCACGCACAACGGCAAAGGCCTCTACAAGAATATCTTGAAGGGTTTGGCCGTTAGCTAAGCGCTCACGAAACTCAACTGTTTTATGCTTAAGTTCTTCATCAGTAAGTTTTTGAATGACCGGCTCTAAGTCATTTATAGAAGCAACGAGGGGAGCTAAACGCTTAAGCTCACGATCGTTTTTTGTGCCAAAAATTGCCGCCAACAAACGTGCTATCATAATAAAATCCCACAGAAGTAATACTAATTAACTCAGCGACTAGAGCCGACTCCATCGACAAATCTCTTTACCCACCATACGCGGTATCGTAGCACAAATGTATAATTTGGGGAAAAAAGCATCAATTAAAGTATACTATAAAGCAATGAACACTTTACAACACGCCACGCCTTTCTTAACCTCAAAGCAAGTTTAACGCGCGATACCAT
>JBEITS010000018.1:0-11833 GCA_040374805.1 Campylobacterota bacterium
ATAAGCACCATTCGTTAGTGAACGCTCCAACAGACACTGTCTTACAGGCGCTCCACCTCGCCGGCCGTGCCCCGCCCCTGCACCAACCCCAAAAGAGGGTTGATCTGACGAAGAACCAGCACCAGCTTGCGAAACAACGGCATCACCAACAACCCCAGCATCTTTTCTTGCAAAAAAGGGAAACGGAGCACGCTTTTGATAGCGCAAAACACGAATAGCTTTATGCTGAAGATTCTCAACCTCTGAGGGACAAAGGTTTTCTTGCAAAGGGCCAAAGCTCGTTCCAAAGAACCATTCAACAGGAAGACCGCCAAAGAGCGTATGCCTCAGCGAACCAGTCATCTCTGGTTTTATATCGCAAACTTCATTCGCAAGCGCCAAGCGCTGATCTTTGAGCGCAAACACAGCATCCTGACTATTCCCTCTTAATGCCATGCATGTCTCTTCATGCTTTAATTTTTCGCTCAAGCTTTTTGCCTGAAGGAAACTTTTTTCGTCAACTGTCAGGGTAGTCTCACCTTGCAATGCCACCAACATTTCGCAAATGCATTGATATAGTTCTTGATGTGTTATCGCAGGAACAAAATCGTCAATAAAAATACCATTTTCATTAATAAGATCCGCCTTGTCTTCGATTCGTATAAATTTTGCCCAGCGCTTAATAGAATCACACCCTGCATCGGGATCTGGCTGAAAACCCAAAGCATCTACCGTCGCTCGATAGATATTTTTTGTATAAAGAAAATCATGCATCCATGTTGTTGCGCCTTTTGCACCAGCCGTAGATTCCAAAGACGGAATAAGAAACTTCAGCAGCATCTCAAATTTCTGACCATCACGCTCAAGATCAGATTTCCACCCATCCCCAAAAAGACGCTTGCCACATGTTGTCTCTCCGCTTCTGATCTCCAATAGTTTTGGATTTTGAGCAATAGTTTCAACAAGTTTTTTAAGCTGTTCAGGTTCCCAATATTCCATTTCATCAAAATATGTCACACCAGTTTGATATGCATCCAGCGAGTTATTCGACGCAAGGTAGGCCATCATCAATCCGTTTTGGATATCAATCCTCTCAGTATCATGACGGTACGAATATCTACTAATTGTTAAATCACGCTTCTCAGAGGGGTTTGGATATGCAAACTCAGGGCTCTCAGCTGGAAGCAAACAACGCACAGAATCTTCAGCCCTTACAACCTCTCCAGCAATTCGGAGCCGATACAAAACCACTGAAGCGCCATCCAAAGGCTCTGCAAGAGACTCAAGCTGTTTCTGAGTATGTGTAAGCTCAGACGTGCGCGCAGCCGCCACAACAGCATTTATCTCAGCAAAATTTTTAATCCCCAGCCCAACCGAACCAACAACAGCAGCTCCAAGAGCAGTTTTACCGACCGTCTTAAATGAAGGTAAAATTGATGTTTTTTTCTTAAAAAAGAAGGGGAATGGATATTTATCCAGATTTTTTTTCATCGATAAAGCCTTACGCAAAGCATCTTTGCCAAGCGCTCGGTTAACAACCATTTTCTTTTCATCAACATCAATAACTTTAGCGTCAACAAAAGAATTGATCCGCTCGAAAGCATCCATATTTTCTGGCAGCCCCGGCAAATCACCTACATAAAAATACCAGTCGGAATAATCTTCAACACTCTGTGGAAAAATAGAAAAAACACCAAATAAAGCGGCTATTGTATTCCCCAAAAGCGTTGGTGCTTTATATTTTTCTTCACCCATAGCCACGTATTTTTTTAAATCCGCAAAGGCTGCGGTACGTTTTTTGCCCTCAGGCAAAGATTCCATCATCAAAAGAAGGATTTGTGCGTCATTTACCGTCCAAAAGTATCCATTGGAGATCAGAAAAACAGAAACGCCTAATACGTCTGAATTAACATTGGGCAAAGGAATCTGCATGCCCGCAACTGGCGCTACCGCACCAAGGGGACGAGCATTAAAGCCGCATGCAGCCAAAATCGCTAAAAATATTATTAAAAGCTTTGTTTTCATTCACTTATTCCATTAATTACTAAATCCCAAGCAACCTTACTTGGCAATTTTCAAAAAATACCAAGCGCCTGGATATGTAAATGTAGCAAATAACGGGAGCAAACACCCTGCCCCCCAGAAAACGCAGCATTTTTTAGTGTTTACCTGCTTTTTTCAACACCAACATTTCAATCCGAAACAAAAAAAAGACTCAATCCCATGAACTGCAAAAACAAAGAGCCCGGCAACCACGAGGGTCACCGGGCTCATAAAATCAAACAAAATCTGAAAATCTAAGAAAGAACCGCAAGCTGATATTGGCAACCCTCAAGATGAGGATTGCACAACAACTCAAGCCTATGGCCTACAAGTTTCTCGATCTGCAAAATAGCGGAATACTCCGTATTAAGCAGGTAATGATACACCTTATTTCCTACACTTAATGTAAACCGGCCTGTTGGAGGATTACGCTTAATCTCACGCGAAAGCGCAGAAAGCACAGAATATGCATCGGTAGATGCAGACTTAATAAAGCCATTGCCCTTGCACGACGAACATTCATCGGTTAAGTTTTGCACCAAGGTTCTGCCAGAGCGCTTACGCGTCATCTGAACAAGCCCGAAATCTGAAACTTTAAGTGTAACCGACTGAAATTTATCCCGCTCTTTAAGCGTTTTTTCTAAGAAACGAGAGAGTTTTTGTCTGTTTGCAGGCCTAAACATATCAATAAAGTCGATAACAATCAGACCACCAATATTCCTCAAACGCAGCTGACGAACAACTTCCTCTGCCGCCTCCAAGTTGGTTGTAAGAATGGTATTTTCCATATTGTTCTTACCGGTGAACTTTCCTGTGTTAACGTCAATAACCGTCATAGCTTCGGTAGATTCAATAACCAACGTACCGCCAGACTTCAAAAACGCTTTTTTATCGAGCAACGGATTAATCTGTTTTTCGATACCAAAATATTCAAATGTAGGCGTTGGATCTACGTAATGACGCAGCACCGACATATATTCTGGCATAAAATACTTAACAAAACGCTGAACACCCAAGAAATCATCGTGCGAATCGCAGACAACAACCTCAACATCATCATCAAGGTGCTCTCTGACCGCCCTAAGCGTAATAGGAAGGTCTTCGTGAACTTTTTCACCAACTTCAGCTTTTTTGTATTTTTTGCTAATCGCATGCCACACAGAAACAAGCATAGAAAGGTCTTTGGTAATATTTTCTGCACTTTTTGCTTCTGCAGTTGTTCGGATGATTGCACCCATACCTTCAGGAAGATAATCGGTTACAATTTTCTTAAGTCGTTCTCGCTCGCCAGCGTCTTCAATTTTGCGCGAAACACCAATCTGGGCGATGTTTGGCATCAAAACAATAAATTTTCCAGGTAAGGTAAAGCATGTTGATAACTTTGCCCCTTTTTCACCGACCGGTTCTTTAATAACTTGAACCAGAACAGAATCACCTTCTTTGAAGATTTTACTGATATCCATCTGGCTCTTAGGAATTAAAGCAGGCAATTCGGCATGATGCGCCCCATCTTGCACATCATCTTCTATATCACCATCAATTGGCTCAACAACACGGGCTCTATCTACTTCGGTGATATGCAAAAAGCCCGAACGGCTCTGACCAATATCAACAAACGCAGTTTGAATGCCAGGAAGAACTTTGGAAATCTTCCCTTTAAAGAAACATTTTTCAAGTTCAGGCCTTGCTCGCGATTCAAAATACAGGTCTTGCAACCTGTTTTCGTTATCAACAACCGCTACCCGAGTCTGCCACTGTTCTCTTTGTATAATAATTTTTTTCAACGGACATCCTAGTACGGCAAAATTTCTTCATTTTTGTTGTTCTTTTCCAATACATTCACCATCCTACATGAGAATCCGGTATCTGAGTAGAAAATCAGAAAAACACCTCGTTACACCCTTTCTACTGCCCCTGTCATTTCCAGGAGATAAAACATGCAAAAACACCTAACAGCCCTACTCTCATGCAGCTTACTGTTCCTTCTCGGAGCCAACGGATGCTGCAATAAATCTTGCAAAAAAGCCGCTGCCCCTACCCATGCAGCCAAACCAGCTGCTGCAAAAAAGGCCACACCTAAAACTAAAAAAAGTGGTGAAAAACACACGAAAGTAGCCGCGTTGTACAACCAAGCCGGGGAAATGGAAGACGGAATTAACGATCTTTCTGCCGAAGAATTTAGCAAACTAACCTATCTTGATGAGCGATCAATCAGTGATTTTGATGTTGCTCAAGCCACCTACGATAATAACCCACTCAACATCTTTAGCGCAGCCGACCAACAAACACTCGATCAAGAAATCAGCACCCTTGTTTCTCTCTGGAAAACCCAAGATGCTGCCGATGAAGATCTCAAAGCAGACTTTCAGACACTTTTCTTAGACGCAGACACAAAATCAATTGCCATGCCAAGCGATTTGCCAACAGAAAACCCTGTAGCTCACGCCGATATTATTGTGCCTGAAGAACCTAAGATTGCATTAATTGACGATCTTCCAGAAGACGATGCAACGGTAAAAGTGGCTGCCATGATCAAACAAACAATCAATGAATCAGACATCACCAAGAGCTTGCCAACAGAAGACTCAACAACAAGCAACCAGCTCATTGCGTAACAACGCTATCTCAATAAAAAAGAGGCTCAGTTTTAAAGCTGAGCCTCTTTTTTATTTTAAATTCGCAACAAAATGTATTACGCCGCGCTTTGCGCTTGTTGACGGTACATTTGCATTGCACTGATTTTAAATTCAAGTCGCTCTAAATTGCGCTCCTGCAAATCAAAACCATACATGTAGCGAGAGTAACTCACCGCAAGGTATTTACGAATATTTTTTGATTGGCTCTTGAGCAATTTTACCGAACGAACAAAGAAAACAGTTGAAGTATCATGAGCCGCTCCTAATGGAACATTTACAACCGCCGGATGGTCTGACGTAGTAAAAGGAGCAAAGAACAATAATTCCTCATCGATTTCTGCAATTACACCACGCAAAAGCGAGGTATACATTGCAACGCTGTCTCCCAAAACCTTCTTGCGTTGCTCATCAGAAGAACCTGTTTCACGCATCAAACGACCAAGCCGTTCTTCAAGAGCCGCTTCCCTATTCCATGCAAATTCAATTTTTTGCACGATTTCAGTTTTAAGCTCGTTCAAATTTTGAAGCGCTGCGCTTAAAGCTGCGCAAATATCCTCAGAAATCGGCTCACATGCGATCTCTACTTCACGCGCAGGCTCTGGAGATGAAGCCTCAACAGATTCATCAGCATATGCGCTGGGAGAAACTACCTCAGCAGAAACATCATCAAGAGATTTCATGCCAACAATTTCAGCTTCAACTAAGGAGTAATTCATATCAAATCTTTCGCTTTTCGCTTACTTTGCAACAAAGTTAATTAAGCGGCCAGGGACAAAAACAACCGTAGCAATTTTTTTAGGATCAAGCCACTTATCGGCAGCAGTACGAGCAAGCTGCTCTACAACCTCGCGGCTGGCCAAACGGTCAACCTGAATTGTTGCTCGCAACTTACCGTTAACTTGCACAGGAATTTCAACAAACAAATCTTGTGCTAGCGCTGGATTATACACAGGCCATTGCTGATCGTGAAGTTGCAATCCAAAATACGTTTGCAATAACTCGCTCGAGAAATACGGAGCCATAACAGAAATTGCAACCAAGAAATCTCTCAGCATGTCTTTAGACAACTTTAAATTCTTACCTTGAATGTCGTTATAAAACTCCATAATCGATGCAACCGCAGTATTCACCAAATAGCGATCGAGCCGTTCAGAGTAATCTTTTAAGAATTTGTGGAAGCGACGATTAGCAACATCGGAAACAACTTCACCTTCTTCAAGAAGACATGTTTTTTCCGAAACCATTACCCACAATTTTTTGAGGAAATAAAATACACCACGAATCGAATCTGATTGCCACTCGTTATCAAGCTCTGGCGGCCCCATAAACAAAGTATACATTCGCAATGTATCAACCCCATATTGATCGATAATGTCGTTCGGAGAAACAGTGTTGCCTTTAGATTTCGACATCTTTTCAACACGGCCACTCGTTGCAGACTTCATGCAAACCATGCCCTGGTTAAACAATTTTTTAAACGGTTCGTTAAAGGGTACAGCGCCCACATCGTAGAGAACTTTTACATAAAAACGTGAATATAAAAGGTGCAGAACAGCGTGCTCAATTCCACCAACATACAAATCAACCGGCATCCAATATTTCATGTCTTCCGGAGAAAATGCTGCTGTATCTAATTTTGGATTTGGATATCGCAAGAAGTACCAGCAAGAACCCGCCCATTGCGGCATAGTATTTGTTTCTCGTTTACCTGGCCCCTTACACGATGGACATGTGGTATTAACCCACCATTCAATGCCTGCAAGCGGAGATTCTCCATTTGTTGAGGCAGAATATGAATCAACTTTAGGAAGCAAAACAGGAAGCTCAGATTCTGGAACAGGCACAATTCCACATGATGCACAATGAACCAGCGGAATAGGCTCGCCCCAGTAACGCTGACGCGAGAAAATCCAGTCTCGCAGTTTGTACGTAACATGCGATCGCGCTAAGCCATTTTTAGCACAATATTCAATGATATCTTTTCTGCATTCGCCAGCAACTTTGCCTGCAAACGCAGAAGGAGCAAGAAGCTCGCCATTAACCATATCGGTATAACAAATCTCTTGTGCTTCAACTTTGGCACGCAATTCGGCATCTTGGGGAACCAAAACAACCTTAAGAGGAATGTTGTATTTCTTAGCAAAGGCAAAATCGCGCTCATCGTGAGCTGAGCATTTAACCATACCGGTGCCGTAATGCGCTAATGCAAAGCTTGCAACCCAAATAGGAAGCTCGCCGTTTCCACACGGGTCAATAATATAACGGCCGGTAAAAATACCTTCGATGCCATCACCTTCTTCATCCACACGATTTGCGCCACCGGCACGTTTATCGAGCAAGTATTTACAATAATCGCGAACCTCTTGTTCTTGAGGCATACCTTTAATAAGAGTATCGAGAAGCTGATGATCTGGCGCAATAACAACAAACGTATCTGCTGCAAATGCCTCAAAGTGCGCAGAGAACGTTTCAATGCTAAGCGACATATCTTTTACAGGAGCTGTAAAGATCAATCCTTCGCTACGTCCAATCCAGTTAGCTTGCATAAGCTTAACTTTTTCTGGCCACTCCAATGTATCAAGATCGTTTAACAATCTTTCGGCGTACTCTGTGATCTTAAGAACCCACTGACGAATAGCTTTTTGCTCAACGGGCGTTCCACAGCGCTCGCACGCACCGCCACACGCTTCTTCGTTAGCTAAACCAGTTAAACACTGCGGACACCAGTTAATTGGCATTGAAGATTCATACGCAAGACCTCGCTCAAACATCTTAAGAAAGATCCATTGAGTCCATTTATAATACTCAGGGTCTGTTGTGCTAAGCTCGCGGCTCCAATCGTACATCGCACCAATAGAGCGAAGTTGCACACCAATTTTATCGATATTCTGCTTTGTGCAAATTTCCGGATGAATGCCACGCTTGATTGCATTATTTTCTGCAGGAAGACCAAAAGCATCATACCCCATAGGGTGAAGCACATTAAAACCCTGAAAAAACTTCATTCTCGCAAACACATCGGAGAAAACGTAACCCTTCCAATGCCCCACGTGAAGACCATCACCTGAAGGGTAAGGGAACATATCAAGGCAATAATACTTTGGAAGATCGTGATTATCTTTAACTTTATAAGGAGTCTGCGTGGCCCAAAATGACTGCCAACGCGCTTCTATGTCTTTGAAATTATAGTCCATAACCTCTCCATAAGACGCTGCAAAAATAAACTCCGGCAAGTATACCACCAATAGAAATAGATGGACACTGCAAGAATCTGCGAAAAACCGGGCCTTTAAAAATTATTAAATAGAAAACATTGAAGAACAATTACCCAAGATTATAGGCTAGGAATGGGAACCATAGATGCTCAAGCCATATTTGCAAAAAAATTACTACCAGAATCACTCACTCGCACAAACAAAGGAAAAGCTTGTAATGAATCACACAAAAAAGATTGTTCTGGGGCTCTTTTTTTTCGCCCTCTCACCTTGCCAGGCAGAAGAAGTTGAACTCGAAACCATCAGAAGCACCCAAACAGTCGCACAAGCCTGTGATTTAGAATCTTATTCCCACGCGCCTAACGAAACAGAAACGCGCGCTCTTAAAGCTGCCGTTTCAACACAAATTACCCCCGCCCCAAAAAAACAATTAACAATCCTGCTCTACATTCAAGCACGCAACAACCTTGGACCTTTTGCCATTCAAAACCTACGCGCTGTTACCAGCGTAGGCTCATCTCCTGATGTAAATTTCATTATTCAGTGGGAACAACCAGGCCAAAAAGGCGTATTCCGCTACGCCCTTGAAGGCCACCAAATCATCGAAAAATACAGAAACCTTGAAGATAATGCCATTACAAAGCCACTCGATCGGCTTATCAACGCATTTCAATGGACCGTCACACAATATCCTTCAGACAAAGTTGCCGTTTTCTATTGGAACCACGGGCTTGGACCTATCGACCCCATTTGGGGCAATCCGCTACGCCTTCTTACGTATGCCCACCATCCAAGGATCAATCAAAGAGTCGATATTGGCGGAATAACACACATAAGCAATGATCACCATAGAGGATTAATGTTTGATGAAGAAGCAAAAGTCTATCTCAACACAACGGAGCTTGTAAAAGCTGCTCATAGCATGAAACAAATACTTGGCCGCAAATTAGATTTGATTGGTTTTGACGCGTGTTTTATGTCAACTATCGAGATTTGGCATCTTCTCAGCGATTATGCCCACGTTGGAGTTGGATCGGCAGATATTGAGCTTGCAACAGGCTGGCATTATGCAGGAATTATGCAACAACTTAAAAAACCCAATGCTTCTGCGGCAGATCTTGCAAGTGCCATTGTCTCAAGTTACGGGCAATTTTATAACGGCAGAACCCATCTCTACACACTCTCTGCCGTCAACCTAGACTCCATTTCTGCTATCAAAAAAAACCTTGATGCCGTCTCACACGCTCTCCAAGGACACATGGACCTTTTTGGAAAAAGATTTAAGCAAGTTATTATCAAAGCTCGCAAATCTACACTTGAATACGCCAACCCTATGTTCGCAGACATGCGCTCATTTTATATTGAGCTCTACAAACAACTCTCTTCAACCCCTCTCACAAAAACAAATGACCCTGCCGCACAATACCCAACCGTGCATCAATCTTCAGGGCTCTATTCAGAAGCGCGCGACACACTAGAAATAAAAGACCTAAAGCACTCACTTCTTGAGGGAATAAAGCTCATGGATTCAGCCATTGTTGCGCATACCTCCAGCGCACACCTCTCGCGAAGCAGCGGCTTTGGAATCTATTTCCCCTGCAGAGATTTTTATAACTCATACTGCTCCGGCATTTTTTCTAAAGTTGCCATCTGGCCAGATTTTGTAAAAAAATTCTTTACGATGATCCAAGAACGCGAATACGCACAGATGTTTTAAAAAATCACAAGAAATGCTACTAAAAAGCCCAAGTCTTGCGAGTAATACACTCCGTGCGTGAAAATAGGCCGTCCAGAAAACGGCCTTTTCGATTGCACACACATGAACAAAACACTACGCTTTCTTCTTGCCATAGCCTGTGTGCTGCCGCCCACAACACGCATCCGTTCAGACAACTTTATCGACGAATTTACCGACGTCTCAGCAGAGCATGGCGTTGGAGTTCTAAAACTCATCTCCAACCTCACAGCCCAACCCGTTATCATTCGATTTCAAGATTCCAGCTACCCTCCCCTAAAACCAAATAGTTCAACCGATGACTTCAGCTCAACAGATGTTGCACTCAAAACAGGCGTAGTTTTTGGAACAGCTATGCTTGCAGGGCTTATTGGCATGGCAGCAATGAAAGCTAACCCCCAAAGATCCCTCTCTAACATGCAGCGCAGAATCGACAGCCCCGCAGAAAAATTCACCGAAAAAGTTGATGCCGAAAAAGCACGGCTTATCCAAGAGCAAGAAAACAAGGCATCCACAGATCTTGCCAAGAAAGACACCCCACCCCCCGCAACCGCAGATACAACTATTAATGCTCGCGCCGCAGCTCAAAATAAATGGGGCAATTTTGCGGAAAACCTACAAAAAAAAGAAGATGCTGCCTTAGCCCTTAAACTTAATGATCCCAATATTTCGCTCGAAGAAAAAAAACGCCTTCAAGCCGAAGATGCTAAGAGAAAAGCCGATAGAATAAAAGCAAAAGATCGGCAGCAAAAAATTCAAGCCGCCCAAACTGAGGGAGGCATAAAAAACACCCTTATCGCCGACAAAATCAACACACAAAATGAAAGACGTAACGAAAAATCAGGGTTTTCTGCCGAAATTAATCAATGGAAAGGCATGACAGGCAGAAACACAGCAGAACAACGCGAAGACGATAAAGCTTTTCATCTAGCACTACAAACAATGACCGATGCCGAAAGAAAAGCCGCGCTTCAAGAACGCAGACAAAAACTTGAATTGCGAACAGCCAAGGCAGAACAAGTAGACAAGGCTAAAGAAAAAGCCGATAGAGCAAAAGAAAAAGCAGGTTTTTGGGCCAGCGTACGCAATGAAGGAGGCTTTAATCGAGCAGATGGCTCTGCTATGTCAAAAACAGAAATGACAAAAAAAGTGCTCTGGGAAAGAATGGCAGGCAGGGGAGAAACCTCAAAAAAAGCCGCAAGGACTCGTAAAGAAAAACTAGGAGGCATGGCCAAATTTGCAGCACAAGGAGCACTCATTGGAGCTATTCCCGCAACACTCGTAGCGCTTTCTGAGCAAATTGGAGACACCCCCTCTAATATCATTACAAATCTTCTCCCGTTCGAAGTGCCCGATGGAAAATTCCGCTGCCCAATCAGCAAAAATCCTTTACTTGTAGGCTTTGGCTCAATGCCACTGCAAAATTTTCCAGAGGGCGGCATCTTACAAGTCAAACGTATGATGGGACTTGGTGCTGCCTGGCTGCAAAACCCACTTCCCACACCCCTTAGCTTCACCCTCAAATTCAAGGTTCGCACGCTCGATGGCGGCGGAGCCCACATAATTTTAAGAGAAGGACTTAACTTTTCAGCCGAGGCAGGAGAAGACATTGGATTTAAAACAAAAATTATGATTGGGGCTTTTAATAACACCGTTACAGCAATTTCAGATGCAGGAACAATTGTTGCTCAAATAAAAAACGATCAATACGCAGCCGCCGCTATTCCACCCGGAATTTTTACACCATATTGGCTCAGCTACGATTCAGGGCTTGTTATGCTTGGCTTGGGCCAACCAGGAACCAACGTAATTTTAACGTGGCACGACCCCGATTTTGATGCAAAAGTAGATCGTATTGGTCTCAGCTGCGATAAATCCCAAGTTGAATTCTCTGAAATCTATTTTTCACCCCCTGTCACAAGTTCTTTGCTACAAAAACAATACATGTTTAAATCGGAAGAAATAACACTCTCTCCTGCAACCACCTGGCTCGAAAAAGGCTTTAGAGAGCCAGGAAGAGGAACTGTTTCTTTCAAAAAAAAGGGCTCAGGACCTGCTATTGTCAGCATCGCACTTGCAGCATCCGATGATGCCCCACAGCTTAAAATTCCCGTAGGATCAAAATGCGATGAACCCATCACCGTAAACTATAAAGATTCAACAACGGGCCAAATAGTTGAAGAACAAATAGGCGTAGTGTGCGACCCCTACGAAAATAGTGACGA
>JBEITS010000054.1:0-6814 GCA_040374805.1 Campylobacterota bacterium
GTGCACCTACAATAAAACATGCAATGGCTGACGCAAGAACTTTAGGGGTAGAGAATGCAAGCCGAGCACCCAAAAGTGGCTGTGGAATATTCAGAAGCATCAAAAACAGTGTAAATCTTAGAACTTTTTTTGCATGTACCGACATTTAAACAACATCTCACCCCAGAACCCCCACAGCTCAGTGTATTACACTACGCCTCAACAACGCGTGAGCTCAACAAACCCCTATTTTAGGCAAGCACACCCAGCACAATCCTGAATTACCTTCAAAATTTGACATCAGATGCCACACTCCGTACCCTCGTACTATTGTAACGGCTCATTCAGGGTGGCTCTATTTTTCATGCTTATCGACGAAATCAAAGAACTTTTAAAAGAGGTCCACGATCACATACTCGTGATAACTGAATTTGTAGCCAACAGTAAACTTGCAGCAACAGTTCAAGCTCTTACAGCCCAAGTTGAAGCAGAAGATTCCTGGCAACGCAAAGATACCGTTGCACTCTTCAAACAACATCAAGCGAAAAAAGTACTCCTCAGCGAATATGAAGAGCTTATAAAAAGCGAACAAGACTATCTTGAGCTTGCAGAAATGCTGTCTGTTGAAGATGAAGAATCTGTTGAAGACCTCAAGCAACTCCTCAGCGACACACATGCTCTTCTTAGAAACACTAAAAAATTCAAACTTTATATCTTGCTTCAAGGCGAGCATGACGACGCAAATTGCTTTCTTGAAATCAACTCGGGCGCAGGCGGAACCGAATCTCAGGACTGGGCAGAAATGCTGTTGCGAATGTATCTCCGCTTTGCTGAGCGAGAAGGTTTTAAAGCAACGATCCTTGATATGCTTGCGGGTGAAGGCGCGGGCATAAAATCTGCCTCATTGTACCTTCAACGCAAATACGCATTTGGGTTGTTACGCCCAGAATCTGGCATCCACCGGCTTGTACGAATCTCTCCTTATGACGCAAATAAACGCCGCCACACATCATTCGCCAGCGTAACCGCGTATCCCGAAATTGATGATGCCTCTGTTGGAATCAGCAATGAAGACATTAGAATCGACACCTACCGTGCAGGCGGTGCAGGCGGACAGCACGTTAACAAAACAGAATCTGCCGTTCGCATCACCCACATCCCTACAGGAATTGTTGTTCAATGCCAAAATGAACGCTCACAAACACAAAATAAAGCAACTGCAATGAAAATGCTGGCGTCACAATTGGCAGAAAAACAAGAACGCGACCGCAAAACAGAACAAGACAAAAGTGTTGAGCGAAAAAAAATCGAATGGGGATCGCAAATCCGTTCATATGTTCTTCACCCCTACAAAATGGTTAAAGATCACAGAACTGGCTTTGAAGTTTTCAATCCCGATGATGTTCTTGACGGCAATCTGATGGATTTTGTAGAAAGATACCTTTCAAAACCGTCCTCAATCGACTCTGCCGATTTCGATTTACCCAACGAATAATCCCCCTATTTTTTGACCATATTTATTGCTAGAAAATATGTTTTATCAATTTTGTGGCTTCAATAAATTTCTATTTGTTATGTTCATAGAAGCGGATCCAGAGTTTTAAGCATTGGCACGCACATGCAAATTCGGCGTCTTTGGCACATTGTTCTTGGCATTACCTGCGCGCTCGCATTCAACAGCATGCTGATCCTGCTGCTCATCCTTTCATCCCCAAAAAAACAACCCACCCCTGTTCAACCGCCTACTGGACACTTTGGATGGCTCAGCCGCCTACAAACAACGCCTTCATTACCCGTAATGCCCGCAAAAACAGGGAATCTCACCCCAAACAACCAACCGCAGGTTACTGCAATAAAAATATCCGAAGAACCAGAGACCCCTCAGATCGTTAGCGCAGCATCTGAGCCAGAAAAAACTTTTGAATCGGAAGAATTCTTCCAACGCGGCCATGAACTTTTAGCTCAATTTAACGCTCCGCACATAGCATCTAAAAAAAAAGTAGATTCAATAAGTAGCTCTGAAATTCGCTATCTCGAACCCGTCCAATTTTATCTACGCAATGCGCTCAACCATATTCTTCCGTACAAAGCTACACTCCATAAAAAATACGCTAAATTACGCCGCGAACGCGCAGAGTTGATTGAAAAGCAACCCAACATAGAAATTACAATCGCAAAAAACGGATCACTCAAAAACATCTTCCTTAAAGCCTCATCGGGCAGTCCAACGTATGATAAGTTCTGCATGCAAGTCATCAAGCAAGCATGCCCCTTACCAAAAATACCCGACTATCTCAAACTCGACTTCCTCGCTTTTGAGATATAAAACAAACTTTTTCTGAAGAAAACATAGACTTTATCGCATAAATCGATCATATAATGACGCTGAATTCCGACTTTCTCGAGGAATATCAGATGGAAAAAGTCGTAATCATTGGAGCTGGACTCACAGGGCTTTCGGCGGCATACCACCTACAACAAACACGGCACTCGTACGATCTTTATGAGCAACACGAAACCGTGGGTGGGCTTACCCGATCTGTGCAAGAAAATGGCTTTACCTTTGATTACACCGGACATTTTTTGCACAGCAATAATGCCTACTTTTCGAGCATTATTGACCTGCTGTTTCAGGGAGACAGCCTTGATACCATCGCACGCAAAGCCTTTATTTTTTCTCACGGCACCTACACCGCATACCCTTTTCAAAGCAACCTTAGCGGCCTTCCCCTCAACGTTATTTGCGAGTGCATCGAAGGAATTGTACGCAAATCAACCTCAAAAACCGCGCCTAAGAATTTACGAGAATGGCTTTTAAAAGGCTTTGGCCGAGGAATGTGCAAGCACTTTTTCTTCCCGTATAACAAAAAAATTCTTAGCTATCCCCTGCACAAAGCAATGCCCGAGCAAGGGGGACGCTTTGTACCCAACACAACGCTCAACGATATTGTTCGCAATCTTGCAACAACGCCGGAACACTCAAGTGCTGGTTACAACGCAACATTTTTATACCCTAAAAGCGGTGGAATACAGCAACTGGCAAACAGACTGAGCAGCCATTTAGAAAAAAAACCCGCAACATCACATGCTGTTGCCAGCATCGATCCCTACAAAAAAACAGTGCTTTTCTCTAACGGAAACCAAGAAAAATATGATGTTTTAATTTCAACAATGCCGCTCGACACGCTGCTTAAACTCACCACATTTGGCAGCGCATCATCACTCAGTCATCAACGCACAAACCTTGTATGCAACACGGTTATCAACCTCAACCTGGGGATCAACCGGCCAACAATAAACGATAAGCATTGGATTTATTTCCCCGAAAAAAAATATTCTTTTTATCGGCTAGGCTTTTGGAGTTCAATTTCTGAAAGCATGGCGCCCCAAGGAACATCCTCACTCTATGGCGAGCTTTCGCTCCTTAACCCAACACAAAAAGACATTCATCAAAAAATCAAACGCGCAAAGCGCGAAATTATGGCGCTTTTTGGAATCCAAAACCCCGAAATTTGCGTAGAAAAAATTTTAACCCTTAACCACGCCTATGTTATTTACAATGAATGGCGTAAAAACAATCTGGAATCCCTACTTTCTACGCTTTCTGACCAATTTGGAATTTACTCTGTAGGTCGGTTTGGAGGCTGGAAATACTCAAGCATGCAAGAAGCTATTCTTGATGGTCAGCACGTTGTTCAAAAAATTGGCAAGCGCACACAAACGCACACTAATCTTTTTCGACAGTCACTCATACAGCCCTAAGATGTTTGGAAAACTGCATGGAAAAACTTACAAAATTCTACCTTAACCGGCCTGTTTTAGTGACAGGAGGCGCAGGATTTATTGGCTCGCAACTTACACACAAACTCGTTGCCGCAGGGGCTCACGTTACCATTTTGGATAACTTCTCATCGGGAACGCTCGAAAACCTTGACTCAATTGTCCACAAAATTCAGGTAATTTCTGGAGATATCACTGAAAAAGAAGCATGCGAAAAAGCATCTTTTGGAAAAACTCATATTTTCCATCTAGCTGCAGCTATTTCTGTAGCAGAATCACTCCAAAACCCCGAAAAATATCATAGAATTAACGTTGAAGGCACAGAAAACCTTCTAAAAGCCGCCATAAAAAACAGCGTAGAACGCTTGATTTTTTCGTCTTCAGCTGCGGTCTACGGAAATCAAACCAAGCCGTGCAAAGAAGACACCCCTCTTGCTCCCGCATCGCCCTATGCTCAAAGCAAAATCGAGGGAGAAAATCTCTGTAACCTTTATAGAAACAATAACCATCTTCAAACGATTATTTTACGCTATTTTAATGTTTACGGTCCCACACAACGAGCAAACGGAGGATATGCAGCCGTTATCCCTACGTTCACCCAAAAACTGCAACAAAAATTGCCGCTCACTATTTTTGGCGATGGATTGCAAACGCGAGACTTTATTTCTGTAGATGAAATTGCAAACGCCAATATGTTTGCGGGATGTGCACCTCTATTGCCTACCCCTGTTATCAACGTTGCATCCGGGAAAAGCACCACGCTCCTACAACTTATCGATGAACTTGCCGTAAAAGTTGGCTGCAAAAAACCAATCATTGAATTTCTTCCACCGCGCCCTGGCGACGTCTTAAAATCCGAAGCAGATTGCAGCCGCTACATGCAGCTCAAAAAACATGTCGAGGAGTTTAATATTGCTTCATAAAAATCTGGTTATTGCAGCACAAATCCTAACAGAGCCACTTCCTATCAGCAGCAGTGCTCATGTTTGGATTACCGATTTTTTCTGGAAAAAATCCAACCCCCTCGCTCTTGATGTTGCTACAGAACACCTGATGGACCTTATCTTTTTTCCAACCTTAACCGTACTAATTTTTTTCTTTAGACATCACGTTATACATCTTATAAAAACAATTTTTACCTCACACAAACAAAGCCAAATATCATCTCACTACATGCGATGGTGGATGATTATGTTGCGCCTTGCAGGATATGTCGCAGCATCTACATTCATCTTCGCAGCTGTATTTTTAGTGATCAAAAACCTAGAAAAGATTCTTAATATCTACACAAAAGATGATTGGTTCGTCCCTTTTTGGGGGCTCGCGTTTACGATGATTTTTCAGGCGAGTCTATTTTTTGCACCCAACACACAGGCAAGTGAATCTCCACTTAACCTTGGAAAAGCATGTATTATTGGTGCACTGCAAGGCCTTGCGGCGCTTCCCGGTGTTTCTCGCCTAAGCACAACGCTTGTAACCGCTCGTTGGCTCAACATTCCACCGCACCGTGCCTTTGAATTCTCAACACTTCTGCAAATTATTATTTTTGTAGGAAATTTTGTAAAAAATACGATTGTTGCGCGGCAACCCGGCCAATTATTTTCGCTGCAACCCTACATCCCCCTGCTTTCTGAAGCTTCAATAAGCTCCATAGCCGTTATCATTGGATGCACAATCCTCTCTTACGCAGGGCTATTGCTCACGAATAAACTTAATGCCGAAAAGAAACTCTGGAAAATTGCACCGTACATGCTCATCCCTATGAGTTTACTTATTTTTTTCCATTAGCCCTGTCCAGATGACAACCTACGACACAAGATGATCCCGTACAAATTGACTCAGCTCTGCTTCAGAAACAATCTTCTTAGGCTCTTGATTGCTCTCCGCAAAAAGCATGGAATCATTCAGAGGGTGATCGAATAACGCAACATTGCGCAAAACGATTGCCGAACTATCAGACAAAACAGATGCTTTAACATCACAAACCGCACCCGTAAAAACACCTATTACATCATCTTCATGCTGCTTAATAGGGATATGGCGCCTAAATTTATTACCCAGCACATGTTTTTCATCTAGATCATTGCACGACATGACTATCTCCCAGGAATCGCTACAAACGCTCTTAGAAGCACTTACATCAAAACTCAACGGAAAATGATTAAAAGCCTGCAACGGCATAAGAAAACTCAGCAAAAATGCTAATAAATACATACCAAACCTCCTGAAAAACGTGTTGCTTTCTGTTAAATAGCATCTTAACACTCACCACAAAAAATATTTCCCTTGTTTTCTATCAAAACGCGGTATCTGGCAAACCAATCACCAAGAGATATGAAGCATCATTATTTGGAAAAATACTACGCCATGGCGATGACGGCCTGGAAAGTTGCGCCTGCCCCTGAGGATTGGAAACAACAACTGTGGTATTGTTAGCAGCTGGAATACTCACAACGATTGCTGTTGTATTAACCTCAGGCGTAGGACGCACAGGCGCTACACCCGTATAGACAACAGCAGGTGCTTGCACGGGAACAGGCCGAGGAAGCTCATGATATCCAACACCAGAGGTCATACTTGCAATGTGAAAAGCTGTTATGGGTGGTGCACCTTGCGATGGCGGCTGAACCGTGCGATCTGAATATGGGGCACGTACAAACGGAGAAATAAGAGACTCATTAATAACCACAAGATCTCCCTGCAGCGTAACGCAAAACGCAAATTTTAGATGGGGATACCTGTCTAAAACACCATTAAGAATGGAAACAACTAAATCTGTGGATGCATAAACTGACGACATAGACACACCTCTTGCAAGGGCTTCTAATGTCATATCATCAGAGCATGTTTGAGAAGATTGGGCAGATAAATATTTTGAGGCCAAATACTCTTTAAAGTGCGTCTCAGAACAAGAAGAATTCGCAAGCAGGGATACGTTCCCACAAAAAAGTCCTGTAAAAAAGAAAACCGCCGAAAGAGTTAAGATCATTCTTGCCATTGCTATTTCCTACATGATTGGTTGTTCTATCAATAGAAGAAACGTACCATTCACAAA
>JBEITS010000129.1:0-2180 GCA_040374805.1 Campylobacterota bacterium
ATGTCCCTGGAGCATATGACGTTGATGCTCGATGCGGCATGTCGTGCCGGATCGTCGTATAATGCTCAGCCCTGGCGTTTTTGGTATGCACAGCATTCGTCTTCATTGTGGGAACAGCTCTTTCCGTTGCTCGTTAAGCCAAATGCTGCATGGGCAGGCAATGCCGAGTGGTTGGTTTTGGTGGGAGCCGCTACAAAAATGACCTTGCGAGATGAAGTGATTGATAATAGTTCGGCTCATTTTGACGTGGGGCTTGCGTGTCAAAACCTTGTTCTTCAGGCCACATTTATGGGTTTTGGCTCTGCGATTATTGGAGGTTTTAATCGTGCTAAGGCTTCAGAATTGATTGCTGATGCAGATATTCACCCTGTTGTAATGATTGCTTTAGGTGATTGTTCTGAGCATAGGCCTGCTGAGCCTTCTATGCGTTGGCCGCGGGAAGAAGTGTCAGCTCATTCGTTTGAAAAAGAATCGTAAAAGCAACCTTTTTTGCGCATTGTAGTCGGCAATTTGTGGTATGCCCCTTCGTTTGACGGGGGGGGTGCTGCTGGGTAGACTGGTCTTTAATAATAATTAAAGTTCTATACGGGGAGTTGAAGATAGATGGCAGATAACAAATACCTTGCTCCCATTAGAGCAATCATTTTTGACATGGACGGTACAATTGTTGATACCGAACATGTGTGGGGTTCTGCTACAAAAAAACCTTTAATGGCGCGTGGTCGTCATACATTTACCTCAGAAGAAGAAGCAATGCTCGATTCTTTCTCGGGGTGTTCTATTGAAGAATGGGCTTTTCAGGTTAAAGAGGCTTTTGGGTTTGAAGACGATCATCTTGTTATCGCTTCAGAGGCTGTTGCAAACGCTGCAGAAGGATTTGCAAGCCGCGTTCCCTTTATTGAGGGGTTTGAAAAGTTTCATGCTTTAATTTCTGATTATGAATTGAAGAGTGGGATTGCAACCAACACCAAGCAACATGCTTTCGATAACATTATTGAGAAAATGGAGTTTAGGACTTTTTTTGGTCAGCATTTGTATTGTGTTGATCATGTTGGTGGGCTTGCTAAGCCAGACCCTGCAATTTTTCTTCATGTTGCAGAGCAGCTCAATGTTCATCCGTCAGAATGTTTAGTTTTTGAAGATTCAGTATTTGGTTTTGATGCTGCAAAAGCAGCAGGAATGCGATGCGTTGGGATTCGCAATAGACGTAATCGTGCACACATTGGCCGCGTAGATTATGTTGTTGATAATTACCACGATGCCATTGTATTGCTGCATGAATTATTAAAAGAAGTGCAGGTTATTCAACCTACGTCACTCGACATACAACAAGCGCAGTAATTTTTGCAGGCTCGTAATGATTGAGCAGTCGTGCCATCTCTACCAAGGTGGCACCTGTCGTCATTACATCATCTACAAGCACAATGTGTTTCCCCGTGATGTTTTGCGTAAGTGCATTGAAATGATCTTGTTTTATAGCAAACGCTTTTTTTACGTTTGTTTCTCTAGATTCTTTGTTAAGTGTTGATTGAAAAGGTGTTTTTCGTGAGCGAGACAAGCAGTCGAGCACGGGGACATTAGCTAGGTTTGCATATTCTTTTGCTAGAATTGCAGCTTGGTTGTATCCGCGCCAAAGCTCACGCGTCCAATGGAGTGGGACAGGAATAAAACAGTCAGGCTTGAGATTTTTAAGATTGAGGTGTTTGTGTGCGATGCGCGCAAGCGCAGAGAATTGTCTCCATCTTCCAGAGTTTTTTTGCAAAATGAGTCTGCGAAGCGTGCCTTCATAGTTTGAGATAGCATGAACGGTAAGATAGCTTTTTTTTGAAATGGGAAGCATTGTTGAGGCTATTTTAGGTAAAGATTCTGTGCAGCCCATACATAGAATCTGATCTTGTTCTATTAGGATTGAACATTCTTGGCAAAATGAAGGGTATGCAAAGCGTAAGATGCACTTAAAGAGGTTTTTGATTGCGTCAGTCATTACGTGTTATCCAAGAATGAGGCGCAAAAAATGCATACAAATGTTTGTTGTAATACCCGTAATTATATCAAGTGAAACTGTTCCCAAGAGCCCAGGAGTAGCTTCTAGGTCTATTTTCCAGTTGGTAAGAATGAACTTGGGTAAAACAGTTCGTAGCGCGTGGAAAATGATGATGGTAAACAAAATGAACTTGATG
>JBEITS010000020.1:0-11212 GCA_040374805.1 Campylobacterota bacterium
CATTCACCGACTTTAAACTCGCTCCAGAACCTGGCGATGGCATCAAAGTTGTTATTAATTATGTCAGCCCAGAAGCTGCATAACGCATAGACTTTTTAAAAGGGGCTTGTTTTTAAAACAGGCCCCTTTTTTTATTTTCTAAACACGCACACCTACAGCACGCATGTAATTTTTTAAAAATTCATCACAAGCTCTGGCTTTTAAGCAGAGATCAACACAGAACATTGCCCACAATAATCGCAAGGCTTTAGGATATTGCTAAAAATACACCCTACGCGCTGAACGGGTTAAGCATGATCTTGTTTTTAAGGCTTCTTTTTTTATTAGTGGGCCTTGCCGCTACCAACACCCAGGCGGTGAATGAAGATCTTATACGTGCAGCCATTGGCAATACCGTGTCGTCATACACACAAAGTGCTGTAGCAACAATGGTTAAACTCACCGAACAAGAAAGAGCGCAGTTGGCTGAGAAAAATATTGTGGCAAGCGCAGACTTTGCATGCTCACGTGAAGTACGAACGAATCTTTTAGCCACCCTAAAAGCTATGCCACGCGCAGCCCTTGAACCCATTACAATCACAAACGACTCTGCAGGCGCCGCACACGATGCAATGACAACAATTGCCCGTGGAAAACTCACAGATCAAGAGCGTGCCGGATTTGCCTGGAGGGCAAACATTTCTATTGCCAAAGATGTAGAACTTAACCCTGCAACACTTGCAACTCTTACCGCCAATTACGCAAAGCTACGTGCTTCAGGGGTAACACAACAACGTCCAAAAGAAACATTATTCGTCACAAAAGCATCTCTTGCGCAACAAGGTGGCTTAGCCTTAAGTGCTCGAATCGTCCAACTTGCAGGCGCAACTACAACACGAACACGTCCTTCCATTGCGCAACCTCAACCCGCCACTAACGTTTTTCAACCACCAGTTGTAGCGCACACTCGCCCAGCAGTTTCTTCAACACGAATGCTGCAGCACTCTCCTAAAGCACCACAACCCACACCAGAACCAGAAACAACAAGAAAAGCCCGTGTTCAGCGAATACAACCAAATAGATTTCTTATACCAACAACCAAAACCGTCACAGTTCCCGCAGCACCCGCCCCAGAAGAAGCTCAAAAAACTTCATGGTTTGACAGCTTAGCATCTAAAGCAAAATCCATGTTCACCAAAGATACATCAAAAAAAGATCCTAAAGATCTGCAAATCGACAGAGCAAGCGCACCCATGACAACCCCCACACAATCTTCACGAAAAAGCCTAAGAACAAGAATTCCGACGCATTCCAAGTAAGCAAAAAAGGGCTCGAAAAAACGAGCCCTTTTTTAATGAAATCCAACAAAATTAAAGTAATTTTGCTGCTTCCAGCCTTGCACCTACCCAGCCTTCGCACTTTTAGTGCTATGGCGGACAGGCTAACTCGCAGCTACTTTTTTACAAAAGTTTTGCTGCTCGTTCTGCAAGTGCACTTCGCTCACAAATTTCAAGCTTTACCGCCCCAAAGATACGCTCCCCCTTAAACTTTTCCGTTGTTACAGTAAGCCCGTTGGATGCGTAATCCATGTATGGAGAGTCTATCTGGTCGGCATCACCTGCCAAAATTACCTTGGTTCCCTCGCCCGCTCGGCTCACAATTGTTTTAACTTCATGAGGGGTAAGGTTTTGAACTTCATCAATAAAAATGAATTGCTGCGGAATAGAGCGCCCACGCATGTAGGTGATAGCCTCAAAACTCACAATGCCCTTGTTCATCAGCTTATCAATCTCATTTCCATACGCAGAAATATCTTGCAAACGAGAGCCCGTCCACTCTTCTGAATCTTCGTAATTTTTGAGCAAACCACGATGCTCCGCATGTTTTCCATGCCGCCTATCGCGGTGATGGTCTCTGCCCGCAGCATGTCCATATTCACGCTGACGCAACGCCTTGCGGTTACCACCATGAGATGCATCATCCTTCAAATGTTGCTGAATGCCCTTTTTACTTTGAGCCAAAATAAGCTCAAGGTTGTCGTACATCGGCTTCATCCAATGAAAAAGCTTCTCTTTAACATCACCCGGCAAAAAACCAATATCAGAACCCAACGCAACCACAGGGCGCGCCACCAAAAGCTTGCGGTAAACATTTTCTTTCATAACTTTATGCAAAGCAGCAAGAAGTGTTAAAAACGTTTTCCCTGTTCCTGCGGGCCCAATCAAAGAAACAAGGCTCAACGAATCATCGAGCAAAAGATCGAGCGCCATCAGCTGTTGAATATTTTTTTCATGAAATCCCCACAAATTACCGGGCGAAAAAACCTCTTTAGCCTTGCCATTTGTGAACCTAAAAAGTCGGGCAAATTGACGTTCAAAATCTGTTTTAACGTGAATAAACTGATTTTCATGCAAATCAGAAATATTTACCAATTCAAGCACTCGTTGCTCGTTCATTGCTTTAACGTCAGACGCAGGAAGCGCAAATTCTGACCATCCTTTGTATTGCGTTTCGATAGAAACATTTTCTGTAACATAATCTTCTGCATCAAGCCCTAATAAATCGGTCTTAACGCGAGCATTAATATCTTTAGAAATAAACGTTACCTTGGCACCGGGCGCCTGCAATTTGCCAACAGCGGCAATAATTTTATTATCGTTCGAACCATCCATCAAAAGGTCGGTCGGCGAGCTTTGCACAACTCGCAAAAGAGATTGCCCATCTTGCGTTGCAACAATAACTCCCTCGCTCAAAGAACCCTTTCCCCTTAGTTCATCAAGCACACGAATAACACGTCGCGCGTTGCGGCCACGCTCTGTTGATTCAGCTTTAAATTTATCGAGCTCTTCAAGCACCACGAGGGGGATAACAATTGTAGCGCCTGTAAAGGCATAGAGCGATTTCCAGTCGTACAACAAAACGTTAGTGTCTAAAACAAAAACTCTATCGTGGGAAATTTGATGCATAGTTTAAGGTATCCTTAGAAAGCAAAATTAATGCGCAAACAGATAAACGCAAACGTACGCACAGTTTAAACTAAAAAGATGTTTATTAAGATGCATAATCACGCATCTTTAGCATGACAATTTCTCCCACCATAGATCCCACCTATAATTTTTCCCTAAAAATCCATCTTTTTTCATCCCTAAATGCATTTTTTTGAGCAAAGAGCCTTTTTTTTGCATTTCTCCGGGGGGCTTTTTACATAAAACATTCTTCTTGTCATCATGACAAACCATTTCTTAAAAATGCATAATCCAGGAGGAAAACTTATGCAGTCCTACGCATCACTTCGCAAGGTCATCTTTGCGCTTTTTCTTATCATCACCCCTATTGTTCAAGGCGGTGGCTGCCACAGCACAGGAAATGTCAGAGTTCATAACGAAGGAAGTGGCAATGTCAACGTTGACGTAGCTTTTGACGTAACATACGAAACAGTTGTAGTCACAAGTCCAAGAAGCCAATTAAAAACGCACTTTTTAGACAATTTACCCAAAACAGTAGACGATTCTCTAACAAACTACATCAATACGTTTCTGAAAATCCTACAAAGAGGCATCGATGAAAGAGTTCGCGATGGCGGAGCACTAAAAGCCCTTATCAACACCATTACACCGTATTACAACATGCTTATCCTTCCATCAATGACAGACGCCGCTAAATATGACGTGCTTGATTTACTCATAGCAGACGTACAACAAGACACAAGACGCTCAACCTCAACCAGAAAGTAATAAAACATGACCACACTCCATAAAAAAATTATTTTAGCACTCGTCACCGTAAGTGCTTTTACACAAAATGACATTCAGGCAGGAAAACTCTCGCGAGCCCTTATCGCATGCTTAAAAGCTTGTTTAGGAAGAAATTCTCATCAGGTTACAGACGCAGCTAACTCTGTGATTGCAATGGATGGAGGAATTGCTGTTCAAAATATTGGAAGCGGAGAAGTAAATATTACCGCACAAGCTCCAGATCCGCGTCCCGACACTCCTCGACCAGACACTCCTCGACCAGACGTAAGCAGCAAAGCGCCATCATCCCTATCCAGAGCAAATATAGTCTTCGCAACGGGCGGAGGAATTGCAGCTCAAAACCATGGAATAGGCCGCATCTCTATTCACAAAGCAAGCTCTGACGTAAGCCCACGAGCAGAAGCGATGTCGGCTTTTGAAGCAACCTACAGAGCGCAAAGAGCCCGGGCAAGAACATCTTTGGGAGGAATTGCAACAGACGAACGCCGTGCAAGAAAATCATCTCCAACACGTACAGACCATACGAACAAACCACCTCGCGCCTCTGCAGCAACAAGCGCGCGCAGAAGCCGCACTTCACTGCCACGCACCTCTGGATATTACGATTTACCAGGAATGGTAAGCAGATTAGCACAACCAGACGCGGGAACAGGTGAAATGGCATCTAAAGATGACGTAGAAACACTCAAAGCCCGCATCGATGTAGCAACAAACTTACTCCGAGGCATTACTTCCATGACCGATAGTTCAGCAGCAGATTTCATTGCAACACTTACCAACGATTCGCCAAGCGGGGAATTTAAAAAATTTGACGAAGAAAGCCAAACAATAGCAAACACAACACTCGAAGCACACGATCTCGCTGAAGTAAAAAAGGTTCTTAAACAGCGCTATATGAACCATCTTTCAAACATCTTCGCCCGATCTCAAGCAACCATTTTCACAATTTAAGGGATTTTATGACCTCAAAATATACAAATTTAGCCCTTATGCTGGTTGTTTTTGCAACCACATGCTCACAAGAAAAAATTAGCGCGACAAAAGGCTGTACGGCAAAATTAACCGCATGTCTAAGAAGATTGTGCGGAAGAAATTCAGCACCCGTCACAGTAGCAGAAACACTCGCCACAGATGCAGCATTGGCTGCTCCAAGCGCTGTTATTGCTCACGATAACGCAGTCGCTGCAGTAAACGTCGGAAGCGGAAGCGTTTCTATCCGCATAGATCCACGTCGCACAACAAGAGAGGCATGGACAACTCCACCAGCACGTCGCCTGCCAAGAGTTTCTAGCGCAACGGAAGACGAAATAGAACAAGCTCTCAACGATGCAACATCCCCACACTCCCCTGTGCCAACAATCGCAACGCCGCCACCTGCTAGCGCACTTACAACAGAAACGGGAGTAGAATTTAGCGCTGAACGCAAAGCTCAACTCGCAAAAGCGATTGAAAAACGCAAGGCAGACGTTGCCATAATTCAGCTAATGATCGCTGGACTCACAGAAGACTCCACTGAAACCTTTTTTGACATCATCAATAAACAATCATTAAACATCATAGCAACAACCGAGCACCTTTCTTTACAAAGTACATGTGCAAAATTAGATGCAACATGCATGCAAATTGCTGGAAACATGGTGCGAGATGACCAAAGCATTCAAAACGTAAAAGTAATGCTTACAGCAGCCTACGAAAAACACCTACAAAAACTTACCACGCTACAACGTCTCTGCGCTGCATAGCCAACACATCAACAAACATCACACAAGATGGGGTACTCAAAATGCCCCATCTTTTTCATAAAGCTCTGCATTTCGGCAATACACTTTCTACCCAAGAATATTTCACACAGAAAAAACACTCGTCAAAACCCTCAAAAAAAGCCACTTTTTATCCCATCAGAAATAAATATTGCTTTTTTCACCTCATAGACAACAATAGACGGTGTAGATTTCGATTCTTGCATTCAACCATGGAGAAGTCTCCCATGCTTAAAAATTACGCTCAGCGCCTCTTCTTCATTCTTTTGTGCGCAGCAACCATTCTCCCCCAAAACATTTGTGCTCTTTTTGGCAGCTGCTTTAAAATAAGCTCTGCTCGCGACCGAAGTGTTTGCGCAAGCAACATCGGATCGGGAAAAATGAGAATCGACTACGTCTGTGTTACCCACAATTACTATGGAACGGGCGACTCAAAAAAAACAGTTGAAATGCGTGACGGATCTACACAAACCGACAACGAACCCGAACGATGTATTACACCAAGAAAAAAACACTCGGCTTTCCCATGGTTCCCATTCAATCTCTTTAAGCGCAGACCAAGCCCACGCGTTTGCCCCGATGAAAAACCTCTTCTAAGCTCTCGTCCATCATCTGGCAGCCTCTCAACCGATCTAGAAACTTCAAGCGCAAGAGATCTTTTTGACCTGGCAACAGACGGAGAAACTGAATCTGCTCTCAATCTTAGCGCAATCAGTGACCTTGATGTTTCCGAAACAGAGACAGATTCTGATTCTGTAACTCCACTCAGCCCACGCGAATGGCGCAAATCACAAAAAGCATCTTCAAGACCAAGATCTACCGCCAGACGCTCACTTGCTGCAGCCCTAGAACAACACGCAGTCCCAGGAATGGTATGCGATGACTCGGTAGCCGCAAGAAAAGCTCTCGTAAAAGAATATCTTTCAGAAATCAAGCAACTCGAAACATCCAACGCAGCAACAATTCTAGAGAAGCTTTCTCATCAAGCTGCCTGCTCAGCATCTCAATATGCAGAATTTGATAGAACAGCTATCCAAAGCGCGCTTACATTACTGTCTTTAGCAGGAGTTACGGCTAAAGACATCAAAGCTCAATTACACCAAAGTTATAGCGCACACGCACTAACACTCGCTTAAGGCGCACCTAAAAACTTGGATAGCTCAACAGTTTAACAACATCCTTAACAATGCATCCATGCATCCTTGAGACTCATAAGAGAGGTTATCCTTTCTGGCAGGAGCTCTCTTGTGCGCGCTTTAAACTCAAAAATAATCCTTTTAATCCTTTTTGTTGCTGCTCCCACAGCTTTTCCTGGCAAAGGTGACCCTGCAGAGGCTGCCAGTCTTCCTGTCATCAAACCACTCAGCCCCTCAAGCGCCACGTCATCTGCAAGTTCGGTTTCTGCCAGCTCTACGCACGATGCAACGCCACGCCTACCACAAGCCACTGGTAAAAAACTTGCCATTGTAACAGCTGCCACTCTTTTAAGCCGCCCACCAGCAACACGCCCCCTATTCACACCCGCAGGCAAAGAACTAGCCCCCTCTACGCCACGTGCCGGCTCGTGCCCCTCAACACCCTTATTTCCTCCCGCGCCTTGCCCTTCACCCGCAACACCATTCGCACACGCTAAACCCGTCCTGCCTTTTGGAGGAAGCCCGGATGCGAACAGCACACGTCCAAGTAAGCTCAAAACAGCAATGACAGCATCTCTTATAACCCCCGGCAGAAGAGGACCATCTAACAAAGATCTCATTGCTGCGTACATGGAAATACTTTCTGAAATTCAAATACGGGAAATACGCACAAGCGGAAGATTAACGCAACACATGTTTTGGTTTGAAAAACTAGTAAAAGTACTTGAAGATGCACGTCTTTATGCAAAATTTACAGATATTTGCAGCGCAAAAATGGACGAAAAAAGAAAGCCACTGCTTGACGCACTTGCTGAGGCAAATGCACGAGAAAAATTTGAAGAAGCTCGCGAAATACGTTTACAACTCAGTCAAGTAAACATCGGTCGATCAGAAATTGCCCACGAACTTATAACAAAACATATAGGGATGCTCAGCCCACACCAACTTTTCCAATATTTCCAAGTCAAATTAGGGCTCGACGCAGCAACACAAGTGGACAATAGCAGTCCCTATGAGGAAATTATCAAAAACTACGAAGATGAAATGTCTCGCCTCGGCGCCACTCTCGTACGCACACCAGGGCTTTAAAACAACCATCTGCGCAGGAGAAATAATCTCTCTTCTCCTGCGCCTAATATTTCATATCGAAAACCATCACGGCTCCATTCATACAAAAAACGCATGTTTTTTGTATGAAGAAATAAGAACGCCCAAGTCTATTTTTTAAGATAATCTTGGGTTTCCAAAACACATCCCTAATTCACTTAGGAAACCTTCTATGACCCATCATACATCTCGCGTAATTCTTCTTGTTGCGCTCTTCGCAACCATTTTTACCCCCGATACCTGCCATGCCATGTTAGGCTGCCTTGGCAGAAGCTCAATAAGCAACGTACGCGCAAGAAATAGCGGCGCTGGCTCGCTTACTGTTGATTACCGAGCCGAAGCACCTTCCGCTCCCGCGACCACCAGAGGATCTGTTGCTGAAGCAAACGTAACCGCTATCAATACAGGTGCAGGTTCAACACGTGTCTCTTACACCAAAGTTGCCCCAGCTCCGTTACCAGAAATCACAACAGCCCTTGGAATACTTGCGCTTGAAGGCATCAGATCACAACGCCGCCACAGCATCGCATCAGCAGCGCCAAAAGCCCCCCGACGAGATGTTCCACTCTCGCTAGATGAAACGCGCAGATGTGGACCCTCTATCCTTGTCTCACCTCGACGTAGCCATTTTGGTGGAATAGAAGCATCTCCCGTTGTCACACCGCGACGCCTTGACCACACAACAGTTGCAAGTCCAAAATCTGAAGAAACATCTGCAGGAAGCCCACGCCTTGAAAGCTTATCCGATGATGAATGGAACACAGTTACAGCAGTTGCTGCAAGCCTAAAGCCTGAGCGCCGCGCACGAAAAAGCGTAAAATTTACACCAGACACGGTAAGCCCAGCAAAAGGAGACGTATTTTTGCTGAGCCCAACTTCTGGAAGAGAGCTTGCTATGCTCAGAGAAATGAGAGCACAAAAAGCTCGCAGAACATCTGCTGCCAGAGCATCTACGGCCAGAGCTGGTGCAGGCACCGGACGCCCTGCAGCACCTAAGGGTGTTGCACGCAGAGGATCGCCCGTTTTAATGACAGATCTTGATGCCGTAACATCACCCACAGAAATGCTAAGAAAAGCTGCAAGCCCATTAAGAGGCGATCGTGGCGGAACATATTCTTTTACAGCCACAGATGAAACAGCACTCAAAGAAGAAATTCTTCGTGATCGTATCAATAGAGTAAATAATGTACTTCACCAGCTGCAGGGTATCGACCCAGAAGATCTTACACTTGCACTTGATGGTATCGAAGCAATATCAGGTCGTGTGCTAGCAAGAGAAACAGGCACCTCAGCAACGCTCAGCGCAAAATTTGACCTAAGAAAAGTAAAAGAAGCGAGGGATTTTCTTGCAGAAGGATGGGATAACCCAACTGTTCAGAGAAAGCTAATTGCCGACTACACAACATGCAAAAGCAATCTACACCAAAAACGGCGCAACCTTGCATCTGTTATGCTTGAAACAGCAAGTCGCTATAGCACAACATCACACAAACCACCAACACGTTATTCTTTTTAGACAAACAAAAAAAGAGAGGCAGCCCTCAAAAGCTGTCTCTCTTTTTATGCTGACAATCGACTTCGTTTCTACCTCGCCAAAAAACATACTTTTTGATATGTTTTCCCACATGTTCTGCGCATGCTTTGTGCGCTCTCTGACGTCTTTTAAAAACTGGGAAAGGCTTTTTCATGAAGCAATTTGATGACCTGTACAAAGTCCGCCATTCGGCTGCACACATGTGCGCCCAAGCCATTATTCGCTTGTTCCCAGGGACATTACCTACCATTGGACCGGTCAAAAACGAAGGTTTTTTTTATGACGTTTTGCCTCCACACAACCTCAAAGAAAGCGATTTGGCTCTCATTGAAGCCGAGATGCATAAAATTGCCCAAGAAAATCACGCAATTGTAGGCCAGCAAGTTCCCAAAGAAGATGCTCGCAAAACGTTTGCCCACAACAAATTCAAAATCGAAATCATTAACGACCAAATTCAAGGCGAAACAGCCGGTGTTTACACCCAAGGTGAATTTACCGATCTTTGTGCCGGTGGCCACACCCACAGCACCGGAGATGTAAAATTCTTTAAACTCACCGGAATTTCGGGCTCGTATTGGCGTGCCGACCGCGACGGACAGGCGCTTCAACGCATCACAGGCGTAGCTTTTTGCACAAAAGAACAAATGGATGCGTATTTCCAACGCATACAAGACGCAGAAATGTACGATCACCGCAACCTGGGCAAACAACTCGATTTATTCTCGTTTCATGATTTTGCACCGGGCATGGTTTTTTACCACAACTACGGAACCATACTGTTCAACACGCTGGTGGGTAGAATCCGTGATGAACTTTCGCACCGTGGTTACCAAGAAATTAGAACCCCACACATCATGAACGCATGTTTATGGAAACAATCCGGCCACTACGACAACTACAAACAAAACATGTACCTAACGGTTATTGAAGACGAAGAACACGCCGTTAAACCTATGAATTGCCCGGGCGCAATTTTGCATTACAACAGCCGCCCACACTCATATCGCGAACTGCCACTACGGCTTGCCGAGTTTGGGCACGTTCACCGCCACGAAATGTCGGGCACGCTCCATGGTCTGTTCAGAGTCCGCTCATTTGTTCAGGAAGATGCACATATTTTCTGCGCTCCTGACCAAATTATGAACGAAATCATCGATCTCATTAAACTTGCCCAAGAGGCGTATTCTTGGTTCAAAGACTTTAACGTCAAAATGGTTGTTGCAACCAGACCAAAAAACTCACCTGGAAAAGCTGAAAACTGGGATCAAGCAACAAAAGCACTTATCCAAGCACTTGAAGTTGTTGGAATGCCCTATGAAATTGAAGAAGGTGATGGCGCATTTTATGGTCCCAAAATTGACATCAAATTTACCGATGCCATGGAGCGAGAATGGACGATTTCAACCGTTCAAGTTGACTTTGTGCAGCCCGAGAACTTCGATCTTCACTTTATTGGAGCCGACGGTCAAAAACATCGCCCTGTGATGATTCATCGCGCAATTATTGGATCTATCGAGCGCTTTATTGCCGTCATCTTGGAGCACACCAAAGGCAGACTTCCGCTCTGGCTTGCGCCCGTCCAAGCGCGCGTTCTTTCTATCAGCACCAAACAAAAAGAATATGCCGAAAACCTTGCCAAGGCACTTTCTATGGCAGGAATTAGGGCTGAATGCGATAGCTCGGACGAAAAAATATCCGCAAAAATCAAAAGAGCTCAAATGCAGTATGTTCCGTGGATGCTTGTTGTAGGCGCCCAAGAAGAAGCCGCTGGAACTGCAACGCTCAGACTCCTTGATGGATCACAAATTCCTGGAATTACCCCCCAAGAATTGCTGCAGCGCTTTTGCGATGAGATGAACCCAACAGATTCTTCTGCTCAAGAAAGTTGCGACTTAGATTGCGCGTGTTAAAAAACCGCTACGAAAAAAGGCCGCGATGAAA
>JBEITS010000147.1:0-1514 GCA_040374805.1 Campylobacterota bacterium
AAAGAACCATTCTGCATGCTCGTTCTTAAATTTTTTAAGGGCTCTATATGAACCGTAAGACAAACAACTTGTTGTTATTATCGTAGCGATTGCAGCCCATACTCCTTTAGGTGTATCAATATTTTCTTTTATCGTATCTGGTAGGTATTTTTTGCAGAAGAGAACTGCTGTGCCGGCAACGGCCGTAATACCCGTTGTAACCATTACTCCTGCCGCAGTAGCATTTGCTGCGAAGTGAGCGGTGTTTTTAAGAAAGTCGTAATTGTCTACAAGTTTTTTTAGAAATGTTAAAAAGAGTATTGCAATAAGTTCTTCTGGTTTTTGTACGTTTTTTCTAGCTGTTGCAAGGGCATCTACTATAGACCCTGCTTTTTTAATGGCTTTAGCAAATAATGCTTCATTGTTTTTTATTGTGCGAAGTGATGCTTGGATTTCTGCTAGTGTGTTAGGGTTTTCTATTAATGTTGCAATAAATTGCTGACGAGCTTTGACTACGTTCCAATTTGTTGTTTCTTGCGCTGCAAGGTTGAACAGGCTGTTTTTTCCAGCTTGAGTGATTGTTCGGTCTATTCCTTCAAGCACCGATCGTTTTCCCTGGATATTAAGAATTTGAAGAGAATCTAACAGGTCCAGACGAGAAGGGGATCTGCTTGGTTTTTGAGGTTCTCCATATAGCATAATGGGGAGTAACGTTCTATGGATGTCAGCAGCAGCTTTTTCTTCGTCTTTTGCATCAACAGATACAAAACTGTAGTGTTTTAACCAATAGTTAGCTGTGTGTTTAACGTCGTTGCGCAGAGGGCTATTAAGTTTTTCGGATAGTCGAGGTTCTACTTGAGCGGCCAGGGCGGCTGGAGCACTCAAAAGAGGTGCTGCGGGAGCGAACGTGAGGCATGCAAGTAGAAATAATGCGCCACGGCGCATGTTGGGTTGAATGTTTTTCATAGGATATGATCCTTGTTTACTATTACTTTTAGGTTGTTGCACGCGATTACAACTTAAGTCTCGCATGAGGGGCCCTTGAGCTGCCTTCAAGTTTCAATTGCTGCACGCCTATTGATTGCATGAAAGAAATAGGCTGTCGCTGAAAGTCTTGAGCTATTTCATCAACCATATCATCAGGAAAAACTTTTTTAGCAACCTTTTCGGCATTGGCTTTTACGGGTTCTACCACGTGTTTGGTCCAAAGAGGATCTAACGCAACACCCATATAATTGTGGATGCGCTGCATAGCGTGATAATAATCTTCTTTCATGAATCCATGGAGTATTTTTTTGTCTCTTCGTGAAAGTAAATTTACATCTTCTTCAAGAATAAATACGTGTTTAAGATACGGAAGATCTGAAAAAACTGTGGCGGGAGAAATATGCGCTATGACTGGTGTTTGTGCCAAATGAATGAGTGGTTTAAGCGTATTTAGCTGCGATGGAAGTTCTATTGGGCTTGATGTGATATCGGCCTGTACAGCATTTGTAATTTTTTGTGCGCGATTGATTATGTCGCCCAGATGTCGC
>JBEITS010000085.1:0-4662 GCA_040374805.1 Campylobacterota bacterium
ATTTACTTCGTTTATGGAGCTGTTTAGGCGCAAATCTATGATTGTGTGGTTTAAGCAAATGCCAAATCGAGTTGAATACGAAAAAAGTTTGGGAATCGAGGATTTGTTCTAATCCTCTTTTGCTTTGCCTAAGACAAGTCCGTGTCTTGGGGGCTATCATTTCTTGTACTTGTTTTGGCTTGCATGGATCTGACATCTTACATGTGTTTATGCACAGTAGTGGGGATGGGTAGAGCATGGATCAAGGCGTTTTGGTGCAATTTAATCTTGTAAAATTTGTTGCGGACTTGGACTGGTTTTCCTTGGGTTTGCTAGTTTTACTTATTTTTTCAGTTACTTGGATATTCTCGTTGCTTATGACGCTTCGCTTTGATATTAACTCGGCGCTGGCGGAGCTCTCTGGTTTGCTTGTTCATGTAAAGGGTATGCAGAGCATGTCAGAAGTTGAGCGTTACTCCGCTCAGATGAAGTCAGGGGTTGCAAAACTTTTCTTCTCCGCACTCGATGCAGAGCTAGCTGGGGTTTCTTGGCGTGGCGGTTTTCAGACCGAGTCGGTTCATGGTGCGTCAAGAAAATTTTATCAGCGTAGTTTGTTTTCGGCTCGTGACGTTGTGGTTGATGCGCTGTGCGCTCGAGTTGACCGTGCCATTATTGCTGGCTGGGGGATTGGGCTTTTAAGTTTATGCGCCATCCTTATTCGCTCATTAATGTTTGTGTTAACCCATGGCTCTCTGATTATGGAAGGCATGGGCACGGAGCGTTGGCTATTTGCTGTTTTGCTGTATGCGCTGATTGGTGTGTGGGGTGTTTGTGTTACAAGCTGGATGTGCGGTTTTTTGAAGATCGCGCTTGCTTCTATAGATCAGCAGCTTAAAAGACTCTGCTGGCGCTTGGTTTTGCTGACTGAAAGCGTATAGTTAGCGTGTCTCCGAGCGTCTGGGGGAAAAAAGCCTGGATAACTCGCTGACATTATATTAACCTGTGGAAAGTTCTATGAGTCTCTTTGAGTAACTATTACGAGAGTGACTTTGTTGTTTAATATTGCGATTTGTTCATGAAGCGAAAACGAAACATGAATTCTAAACCTTACTCATTATTCATTTTCTTGGGTGCGTTAGGGTTATTGCTGACGCTAGCGATTTATTTTGCAGCCCAAGATCAGAAACCTATTGTTAAATTGCCGTTTTCAGCATTTGTCTCCAAGGTCGAAGCGGGGGCTGTGGGTACAGCTCTTATTGATGATCAATTGGTGAAAGGTATGCTTAAAACGGGTGAGCCTTATGAAGCTGTTATTATGCCCTCCGAGCGTTTGTCATTGATGATGCTTAAGCAGGGTGTTGATATTCAGGTTCAACAACAAGAAAAACAGCAATGGTCGTTGTTGACGATGCTGTTTGCTGCGTTTGTTATTGGCTTGCTTGGAATTATGATCTATTTGCGTAGCAGTGGCGGCGGCATGGGTGGCGGGGGCTCTAATAAGCTCTTCAATATTGGGCGTAGCAAGGCCCGAATGTTTGAGCCTAATGCTGTAAAAACGACGTTTAAAGATGTTGCAGGGCTTGTTGAGGCAAAAGAAGAGCTGCGTGATATTGTTGAATTCTTAAAAAATCCTGAAAAGTTTAAAGCTATTGGTGCAAAGATTCCTCGAGGGGTTTTGCTGAATGGAAACCCTGGCAATGGAAAAACTTTGCTTGCTAAGGCTGTTGCAGGCGAAGCAAATTGCACGTTTCTTTCTATTAATGGGTCAGATTTTGTTGAAGTCTTTGTGGGGGTAGGCGCTTCTCGGGTAAGAGATCTTTTTGCTCAAGCGCGAAAACATGCTCCATGTATTATTTTTGTCGATGAAATTGATGCTGTAGGCCGTCAGCGTGGAAATAACGCGGGCGGGGGCAATAATGACGAGCGAGAACAAACATTAAATCAGCTTTTGGCTGAGATGGATGGTTTTTCTACCGAAGCAGGTTCTGTTATTGTTCTTGCGGCAACCAACCGTGCGGATGTTCTTGATAAAGCATTGGTTCGTCCAGGTCGATTTGATCGCGTTGTTATGGTTCCGTATCCAGATATTAAAGCGCGACATCTTATTTTAGAGATTCATGCAAAAAATGTTCCTTTGGCCGATGAGGTTGATTTGTTCAAAATTGCCCGCGGAACCCAGGGCATGAGCGGTGCAGATCTTGAAAATTTGATTAATGAAGCTGCTTTAAGCGCTACCAAGCAGGGTAAGAAAATCGTCAACATGGAAGATTTTGAGCTCGCTCGAGATAAAATCTTTATGGGGGCTGCTCGCAAGAGTGAGGTTATGTCGGACCGTGTTAAGGCTATCACCGCATATCACGAAGCAGGCCATGCACTTGTTAATATCTTGCTTCCTGATGCAAGCCCTTTGCATAAAGTTACGATTTTGCCACGAGGAATGGCGCTAGGTCTTACCTGGTTCTTTCCTGCAGAAGATACCGAATATAATAAATCTGCAGCCCAGCTCCGTGCTGAAATAATGGTTGCTTTTGGGGGTATGATTGCCGAAAAAATTACTTACGGGCACTCCGAGACGGGTGTTTCTAGTGATTTGCAAGGTGCAACAAGCGTTGCCCGAAGAATGGTTCTTAATTATGGGATGTCGTCTTTGGGGCCGATAGCCTTTGCCTCGCTGATGTCTCGTGGGTATGGAGATGCTGCGCAGGTTTCTGAGCAAACGGCAGCCAAAATTGACGTGGAAGTAGAAAAAATTATGAACGCATGTTACGCCGAAGCTGATGCGCTTTTGCGGGCTAACGTTGATAAGCTTGGTGTTCTGGCCAAAGCTTTGCTTGAGGCTGAAACAATGCATGCTGACGAAGTGTATGCGTTGCTTCAAATGCCGCCTCGAGAGTCTTTTTCTTTCTCGCCAGAGAAGCCAAAAGAGGTCGAAAATAGCCCTGAAGAAGAAAAAGTCAGGGAATAACAGTAAATTCTAAGCCGACTCGCGTTGTCGAGTCGGCTATTCTTGTGTACAATCGTTGTATCTCGATTTTTATTAGAGTGTTTTAAGAAGGGTGCCTGGTATGTCCAGAGTGTGTGTTGTATGCGATAAAAAGCCTACTGTTGCAAATAGTGTTAGTAACGCTAACAACCGAACAAAGCGATGGGTGTTTCCAAACGTCCACATGATGAGATTCTCATTTCCTAGTTCGACGTCGGTTCAACGTGGATCTGTTTGTACCAAGTGTGTAAAAGCAGGTCTTGTCAAAAAAGTTGTTTAATAAATAAATCGTTCGGAAACGAACATATTGAGGGCGTAGGTTTATGGCCAATTTAAAGTCTTCCAAAAAAGACGTTAAAAGAAGTAGGGTAAGTGCAAAGTCGAACGCTGCGTATAACACGGCTATGAAAAACTCTATGAAGAAGTTTTTTGCAGCTGTTGAAAGCAGCGACGCGGTAAAAGCTGCTGAATTATTGCAACAAGCTCAATCTCGTATTGGACTTGCTAGCAAAAAAGGCGTTATTAAAAAAAACGCTGCGGCTCGTCGAGTAAGTCGTCTTGCGCGACACATTGCTGCTATTAAGAAATAGTTGCTAAAAGCATTAGACACCGGGGGCGCCTTGGCGCGGGCCGCGCGGACATGAGTGTTTGGAGGGGAACAAATGTTCAAGGTTGGCAAGACGCTTCTGGTCGTCGAGTCTGTAGAAAAAGCTATTAAGTTCTATACAGAACGATTAGGTTTTTCGTTGTCAGACGTCACAATTCAGCGCGATGGTGATGCATACATCTCATCGGCAGACGTCAAAAAAGGTAATGTTATTCTTGTACTCAAAGTTCCTTCAATTGAAGAACTTGCCGAGTTTGGCATGGTTAAGCGATGTTCTGGCAGAAGTGCCGGGGTTGTTGTGGAGCTTAACCGTGGTATCGAAAAATATTATGCTCGCTGCAAGAAAAAGAGCGTTCCAATAGCTTCTGAACTAACAAAAAATGCAATGGGTAACCTTTGCTTTACAGCCCGCGATCCGTTTGGGCTGAAAATTGTTTTTGTAGAAAAGCTTGCAGGAGCAGCTTCTGCAGATGCAAATGCTTTTGCTCCGTGTAGTCTTATGATTTCTAAAGAAAAGCTACTTTCCATCAATCCAAAAGATAAAATTGCTATCGATCCTATGGTTGATGCGTTAAAAGATATGGGGCTTTTGCGTAGAGTTTCTCAGAAGTTTGTACGCGGCTGGCTTAAGCAAGTTCGTTTGCAATCTAAGAAATAGCTACAGCACATACTCTTAAGGTTTTGATGCAGATCTAAGCAAAAACCGCAGTGATTTTTACGTCACTGCGGTTTTTGCTTTTTTAATCTAGTAATTCGTGTTGGAAGATAGAATGAGAAGCCGATTAAGAAGCTTGTTCTTCTGTTGCGGGAGCTTCTACAGCTTCTACAGCTTCTCCAGCAACAACAGGAGCAACTACGGTTTCTTCTTCAACTACAGGAGCAACTGGTGCAACTGCAACTTCTTCAACAACAACAGCCATTTCTGGGGTTGCTACAACATCTGTAGCTTCGTTTGCTGAAACTACGCCACATACTGCGAACAATAATGCGAATAATGATACTGACTTCATATTAATCTCCTGTATCCGGTTTGCCCGGAGGGTTTATTTGAGTTGTTGCCTTACTGCACACTGCAGGAAGCTTAACGACTTTG
>JBEITS010000102.1:0-3448 GCA_040374805.1 Campylobacterota bacterium
CGAACGATCATCATAACCAAAGGCATTGATGCCAATGGGTAACGCCGCAGAAATCCCCTGCGTTAATTCTAAATCCAAAGCAAAAATGCGTGTTGAGAATGCGAGCACCATCAATAGTTGCATCCCTCTTTTTAACATGGTACTACCCCCTCGTACTTTCAGGACGAACTGTTAAACTAATGTCCCGAAATAAATTAAACATTTCCGAATCCGTCGGCACCGGCAAAGGTGACGCTTTATAGATCGCTGCTTGCGCAGAACGATCCAACACCGGATCACCGCTACTGCGAATCAATCCCACACTCAATACCTGACCATTCGGCGCTAATTGAATTCTAAATTGGCTAAACAACTGCCTGTCAACATGTTCAGGCAAAATCCAGTGCTGACTGATAGCCTGAATAATCAACGCCTTATATTTATTGACCTCACCAGACATTTGCGCGGCCTTTTGTTGATTGATTGCTGCTTGCTGCGCGTTACGCTGTGCTTCCTGCGCTTTTCGTTGCGCATTTTGTGCTGCTAGTTCTTTTTGCGCAGCTAATTCTTTTTGTGCTCTGGTAGCTGCTTCTTGTTTTTGTTTTTGCAACGCTTCTGTCAAACGTTGTTTTTCTTGCAACTGTTGTTTTTGTAATTGCGCTTGTTGCTGCTTTAAATCAGCCAAATGGCGCTCTTGAACTACGTTTTGCTGAGCAAGCTCCTGCAAATGTTTCTTTTCCGCAAGCATTTGTTTTTGGTGCGCGGCCGCCATTTGCGCTTCTTCTTTTTTCATTTTTTGCAAACGTTGCTGTTCCTGAACACGTTGTCTCTGTGCTAAACGCAATTGCTCTTGGACAGCTTGTTGATGATTTAATTCCGCTTGTTTTTTCTCTTCGCGTTCTGTTTTTAAACGATTCAAGGTTTCTGCAACTGCTGCACTGTCTACACTGACTGCTTGCAGAGGTTGCGTTTGTGTTTCAGGATGGCTTTTTTCTTCACTGTTCATAGACAATTCAGTGCTGGGAGAAGAATGCACTACAAAATGCTCAGAATGACTTTCCAACATCAACATGCATAAAAGAAGAAAATGTAAGCCCAATGCCATAAAAAACGCATTGCGGTACACTAAATTTTTAATCATCATTGCGCCTCAACCACTGTTTGTTGTTCTTCCAACGCCATAGAGTCAGTCACTAAACCTACTTGCTCTGCGCCTGCTTGCTTCAATGCACTCATTGCCAGCACCACACGTCCATACGGGACACCTTGGTCTCCTTTTACCAAAACATTGACCGATTGACCGGATTCTTTGGCCAAAGCCAATTCTGCCGCCACTCTCACCATTAAATTCTCAGCTGCAATGGGCATATCTGGATTAGCATCCACATTCAAAAAATACTCTCCAGTACTATTGACTGATACTATAATCGGTTCGCGATCCGTAGTTTTGACTGCCTGACTTTCAGCCTTAGGCAAATCCACCGTCACACCTTGCGTTAAAATCGGTGCTGTTATCATAAAAATCACTAATAACACCAACATCACATCAATATAGGGAACCACATTAATCTCAGCGATAGGATTTTTTGAGCGCGTTCTTCTCTTTATCATGATGCTCCTTTACTTTATCTGCTCAGAAATCAATGCCACTAATTCCTCTTGAAACAAATCAGAGCGGTTTAATAAACTATTGGCATGGGTGCTGTACCGATTGTAGGCAATCACCGCAGGAATAGCCGTGAACAACCCTAAAGCAGTCGCAACCAGCGCTTCAGAAATACCAGGAGCCACCATTGCAATCGTTGCTTGTTGTGCTTGGCCCAATGCTTGGAAGGAAGTCATAATCCCCCACACTGTTCCAAACAATCCCACATACGGCGCTAAAGACCCTATTGAAGCAAACAACGGCAAATGTTCTTCAAGTTTTTCGGCTTCTTTGTAATGACTGATTTGCATCGCACGCTGAATTGGTTCGAGTACAATAGTGACCTGCTCACCTAAGCGTAAAAACTCTTTAAACCCAGCAAAGAAAATGGCAGCCAATCCGCGTTGCTCTTCCTCATCACCCTCTAGTTGGGTATATAATTTGCCCAAATCGCTACTATTCCAAAACTCTTTTCGAAATAGTTCATAGTGATCTTTTTTCTGTTTAAAATACCAAGCACGTTGGAAAATCAAAGTCCAAGACGCAACAGACGCCATTAATAACAACAGCATCACAAATTTAACGACAAACCCTGCTTGTAAAAAATAACCTAAAATAGTGGCGTGGCTACCCATGTGTCATTCTCCTATTAACAGAGTTGGTAAACGTCTCGGCTTAAGAGCCTGATCAACACATACTGTCATCACTGTGGCCTCAGAAATAAGCTTATCATTTTGATTGTACATCATTTGTTTGAATTGTAAGGTACATGCCGTCTTATTGACAACCGAGGTCGTAATGCTCAAAAAATCATCCAAATACGCCGGCAAATGGTAACAAACCTGTGCCTCTCGAATTGCAAAATAAATATTACTTTGTGCCATAACTGTCAATGAAAACCCATGCTCACGCAACATTTCAGTTCGAGCTCGTTCAAAAAAATACAGATGGCGTGCATGATACACAATACCCATCAGATCTGTATCTTCGAAATAAACCCGGTAGGAAATGCTTTGTATGCTCATAATTTGTGGTTTTTTGACCAGGTTAGCTTATCTTTAGCGGGTGCTTTGAAGCGCCGCGCAATAGCTAGTCTATTGTCCAGCTCCAAAGTGCTCGCTAAAGATAAACTAACCAGACAAAAAACGCAAATTATGATCATACAAAGCATATTATATGATCTTTTTTCATGGGTTACGAGAGGTCCACAGGAGTTATCACTTGCAAACCAAAATGTTCATAGGCAAGTGGCGTTGCAATCCGTCCCCGCGCTGTGCGCATTAAAAATCCTTGTTGAATCAAAAAAGGTTCTATGACGTCTTCAATCGTCCCCTTTTCTTCTCCTATTGCGGCAGCAATACTATCTAAACCAACCGGTCCTCCAGCAAAACGCTCGATCACGGCTAACAATAATTTTCTATCCATCACGTCAAATCCATGGTGATCCACATGCAGCATATCCAATGCATCTGAAGCCACTTCCGCCGTAATAACCCCATCTGCTTTGACCTCAGCATAATCTCGCACGCGGCGTAATAATCGATTGGCAATTCGGGGCGTTCCACGTGCTCGAACCGCAATCGCAGCCGCGCCTTGAGCAGCGGTACTCACTTTTAAGAGACGGGCTGAGCGCTCTACGATTTGAGTTAATGCCGCAACCGAGTAAAACTCTAAGCGCAATACAATCCCAAATCGGTCACGCAATGGCGAAGTTAGGGAGCCCGCTCGAGTGGTTGCGCCAATCAATGTAAAAGGCGGTAATTCTAATTTGATTGAGCGAGCAGCTGGGCCCTCACCAATCATAATATCCAATTTATAATCCTC
>JBEITS010000080.1:0-4970 GCA_040374805.1 Campylobacterota bacterium
CAAGATGTTTTCCCTGGAATCTCAGGTTCATTCAAGTCTGTGTATTGTCCCTGGGCTGTTGGCGGCGCCCTCGCCTTAGCGGCAGCACATTTTGCGGATCTGCGCTCCAATTAATACGTCTTTTCTTGTCGCCTTTAAGGCTTTGTCGTACCCTCAAGATGGTTCTTTTGAGGGTATTTTGCTGTGGATATGGGCACGTTGTCATGGAACTTAAAAATATACTGAAAATTAGTATGAGCTTGATTGTTCTTTTGGGCGGCTTTTGGTTGCTCAAGCGTCACGCTGGTCCCAAAAAACCTGTGGTTGCGATTTTGCAAATTGCGTCTCACCCTGCGTTTGATGCCGCTCGTTGTGGATTTATGGATGCTTTTACGGCGGGAATGGGCACGGGATATAGTTTTTTGGTTAAAAGTGCCGATGGTTCTATGGACAATGCCCAAACAATTGCTCAAAGTGTAACATCGCGCTCCGACGTTGTTGCGTTTGTGGCGTTGGGTACGCCCGCAGTACAAGCTTTGGTGCAAAAAGAAACAGAAAGACCGATCTTTTTTACGGCTGTAACGTATCCAGAAGAAGCAACTTTTGTGCAAAATAATGTTGCGGGTATCGTAAGTAAAGCATTGGTTGCGAATGAGCATTCTGCGGGGTTGGGAATGGATTATTACCAGCTTGGCTTTAGCCTTGGTAAGGCAGCAACGCGCGTGTTTTTAAACGACTGCTCGGTAGATGAAATTGGCTTTGTGTATGCCACTCCCTCAGTTGCTCTCAATAAAGGTGCACAATGATTACAATAAAAAATGTAGGTCTTTCCTATGGTCAAAAACAGATTTTTAAAGATCTTTCTTGCTCGGTTGATGCTGGCGATTTTGTGGTAATTATTGGACCTAATGGTGTGGGTAAAACAACGCTCTTTGACCTGGTTTCCGGGACGGTATTGCCTCAACAGGGAAGTATTGTGTGCCATGGCCGAGATGTCACAAGGATAGATTATGCAGGCCGGAGTGACCTGGTTTTTAGAATCTTTCAGAACCCTTCACAAAATATTGTAGGCGAGATGACGGTGCGCGAGAATTTGGCGCTTGCCATGTTGCGTTGCAAAAGTGTTTCGCTTTCTCATTGGGCTTCTGTGCTGGAGGGCGTAGATGAACGTGCGCTTTTTGCTCCCATGGGTGGCGATGTTGATATTTTGTTGCAAACTCCCATGAACAGACTTTCTGGTGGGCAGCGACAAACAATTGCATTTTTGCTGAGCACGCTTTTTCAGCCTCAAATTCTCTTGCTCGATGAGCCAACAGCCGCGCTTGACCCAGAATCAGCCACACGTCTTTTAATGCTTGTTAAAGATAAGCATGCAGCCATCAGGCAAACGATTCTTTTCATCACGCACGATTTAGATATTGCGCGTTATTTGGGCAATAAATTGTGGGTGATCCGCGATGGCGTAATTGCTAAAGAATTTGTAGAAAAAGATAAGCAAGAAGCAGATCTTTCGCCGTATTTGCGGTCAATTGATTACCAGAAACTGCTCAGTTGATTGATTACATAAAATAGCACACTTCGTTTTAGCGTATTTTCTCCGAGAAATGTCTACCCGCACGTTTTTTAGGAAAAAGAGCGATATTTGTTCTTGCTGACGAGAAGTAATTTTACTGCTTAAATACTCCTAGAATTATTGATGGTAATGATGCTTTAGGCGCATGTGTGCTGCTGCTGGCTTTTGATTCGCGTTTTATAACACATTTTATGTGGAGAAAATCTTTCATGTTCAAAATGAAAACCCTTTTGGGTGTTTTGTTGATCTCACTTGTTTCTGTTGGCGGGGTGCAGGCTGCTGCAACGGCTGAAAATGCAAAGCCCGCAAGGCTTGTTGTTACCTATAACAAAGGTGCATTGTCGCTCGTGCCTACAAAATCTGGCACTTCTAGCCGTCTGGCCAAAGATTCGTTTGCTTCTTCGCGTGAGGCTCAGCGTGCGTTGCGCATGTTATTCAGAAATTATAGATCTGGTTTGGTTGAGTGCAATTTGCCCGGCAAAGAAGAAAAATTTGTGGTCGTGCTTACGTTTCCTGTTCGCCAACAAAATCTGACGCGTTCAGCAAACCATCCAGTGCTTCCTCAGGTTGTGATTAAAGGACCATGGGATGAAATGCCCCAAGATGTGCTCTCTTTTGTAGAGAGGATTGCGGTTGTTCAGCCATCTTCTGCTGCGGGTTTGTGGCTTACGGGTGGTGCAGCTGCGGCGGTTGTTACAGGATGTGTGGTGTTCCGCAATGAAATAGCTCAAGCAACATCGGGTTTGTTTGGTGAAAAACCGTCGGATGGTTCTGGTTCTGGTTCTGGTTCTGGTTCTGGTTCTCGTTCTGGCTCTCGTTCTGGCTCTCACTCTGATGGTGATGCTGGTGCAGGTGTCGGTTGGCATCTGTTCGACTCTGGCAGCCGTGGTGCGGGCCGACCTGCAGAACCTCTGAGATCTCCATTCAAACCAATTGCGAGTGTAGCACTGGATGAGCAAGATGTTCTTTCAGTTTTTTGTAGAGCTTTGAGTGGCGATGATTTAGGCGTTGAGCGCTTTCAAGTTTTTGATGCGGAGATATTGGGTGATAGGACTGTTGATGCTGAGTTAATCGAGCAAATTGAGGGCAATAAAGTTTTGGTGTTCAGTGGAGAGCACTATGATATTGCAAGTCGGTTTGCTGGTCTAAAAGATGGTTTGTGTACAAAAAATATTAAACTGGTTGTTGTAAATTGCGATAAAGCGGAATCTTCTTATGATCCAGTTGATGGAATTTTGTGGTGCAAGAACGAGTCCGCGGCTCAGACGCTGCGCGATGTTCAACGCAAGGATGGTGGCTTTATTTCGTATTGGAAGAGCGAGCTTGGGTTAAACAAAGTTGTTGCTGATTAAAAAACAACGTACATTTGTGGGGTTAGGTCAGATTTTTTTGGCCTAACCTCTTTTTTATTGAGTGGTTTTTTGCCACGCCATGCTTCTAATTTTGTCCATGCTCTAGACAGTGCAGGATATCGAGTTCATCCTAATGCTAAGTTATTTGCTTTTGGCAGTAGAAAGATTTTGCCGCATGCTTGGAAATTTTAAAGCATCGTTACGTTGCTTTTGCTGGATATTTTTAACATCGAGGATGTGGCTCCATGGGAACTCATGTTACATTCTATCCGCTTGAGCGAACGCATTTCCCTCTTCTTGTTCGTTGGTTAAACGCGCAACACGTTCATCTTGTGTGGGGTGGGCCCGATCGTTGGACGGCAGCGCATGTTGCAGAAAAATATGGATCGTACGTTGATGGCTATGCGTTTGATGGCGAAAAGCGCCGACCTATCTATGCGTATGTTTATGCTATTCATGGCAAACTTGCAGGCTTTATTCAGTGTTATAACGCGTACGATTTTGACCGAGCGGGGTATGATCTGCAGGATGTTATAGATACTCGCAGATACTCATCTCTTGGTGCACTCGATTTTTATTTGGGCGAACCAACGTTGCTTGGAAAAGGTTGGGGAGCTGTTGTGGTTCGCGAATTTCTGACACATTTTGTGTGGAAAAAATTCAGATCATGTTTTGTTGACCCAGATTCAGCAAACGCAGTGGGAATCAAAGCGTTTGCAGGTGCGGGCTTTAAAGAACTTGATGCTCCTGAAGATATTCAGATTGTCCCTATGGTAGCTTTTCCAGATTTTTAGAGAGCATGAGCGTGCGCTGTGAGTTGATCGATAACAAGTTGGCTCCAGCGCTCAAATTCTTCGTAGCGTCTGACGCATTCTGAGATGGGAACCATCTGGCCCGATTTTAATTCACTGCGGATGCTAATATGTCGCGAATTGCCTTCAATGATATACACAAAACCGGCATGTACCTGGTCAACAGGTGTTGTGTTTACGTTGATTATTCCGAGTGGTTTTATGGTAACAGAACCTCTAAAATTTACTTCTTCATGAAATTCACGTTGCGCCCATGCAGCAATTGAAGGCCCTAAAATAAAATCTTCTTCTCTGATATGACCGCCAATTCCGAGCGTTAATTTGTTTTTTAGGCGTTGCTCGCTTGAGGTCGATTTTCGCTGCATCATAAAAACATCACCCTGGTGCATAAAAATGAGGTATGGAATGATTTGTTTGTGCGTTGGATCTACTTCGGCAGCGGCGCGGTCAATAAAGGCGCCATTTTGTGAAATATGGCGAGCATAATAATCGAAATTCCCTTTAAGAAAACCTTGATCGTTGGGGTCGGGGAAAAGGGTGTTTGTTGCAACAACAAGAATTTTTTCGTGTAGCATAAAAATTTCAGAAGCAGGTGGGATGGAAAAAACAGGATTTTAATCGTAGCCAAAAAAACTGAACTTGTGGCTACTTTTTTTATAAAATTACGCCATACCTTTATCAAGGCGTTGGAGAATTAGAATAAACAACGAATAATTCCTAACCCTACTTCAACAGCATCTTGCGATCTTAAAATAGGCGTGCAGAGTTTCAGCCTCTTAAAATGTGCTTCTTCTAGCCATTTCCCTTCTTCATTCGTAAATCCACCCTCGGGTCCAAATGCGGCCGTAAGGTGCGTTATTTGTTCGTGTAAAATTATTGAGAATGGTTGGCCATCGGCTTCAAAAAACACTTTGGTTGAGTTGGCTACAAAATCATTTTGTAAAACTGCTTTAAGGGGTGAGGGAGCATAGATTTTGGGTAAAAAAATTTGTTTAGATTGTTCTGCGGCGGCAATTGCCTGCGCCATGAAGCGGTTCATGTCTTTGGCATTGTAGGCCTTGGTGTAGCTTTTTTGTGTTGTTACCGGAAAAATTTGGCTTACTCCAAGCTGTGTTGCTGTGTAGCAGATTTCTTCAAACGTTGCTTGTTTTGTGATGCCGCAGATTAGCGTTATTTTGGGTTGCAGGGGAGCTGTGGTTGAAGTTGCGATGACAGTTGCCTGCACCTTTGCGCCTTTTCCGGCTAAAACTGATG
>JBEITS010000048.1:0-7485 GCA_040374805.1 Campylobacterota bacterium
AAAAAGCTTTAGATCTTAATGCGCCAGCTCTTGTTGAAGAGTTTGGAAGTAGATTTATGTATAGATGGGCTAATTTTTGCGATCTTTACACGTTGTTAAAGCGAGAGAAGATTTCACGCGTAGATGGTGTTGTCGCCGATTTTGGAACATCTCAGACGCAAATTAAAGAAACTGCTGGTATGTCGTTTAGTTCTAATACTCCGCTTGATATGCGCATGTCTAAAAATTTTGGAACGCTTACAGCGGCAAAACTTATTGCTAACGCAGAAATAAAAGAGCTTGCACATATTTTTAAAACATATGGTGAAGAATCTCATGCCTGGAAAATTGCAAAAGCGATTGGAGAGGTGAGGGGCGCAACGCCTATTACAACAACAAAGCAGCTTGCAGATTTGGTTGCCGCCAATGTTCCTCGGCCGCATCCTGGAATGGCCTCCTTTAGAAAACTTGTGAAAATTAATCCTGCAACAAAGGTCTTTCAGGCGTTGCGTATTGTTGTAAATCGCGAGCTTGAGCATATCGATACATTGTTAAAGCTTGTGCCAAGTATTCTCACCCCCGGAGGGCGTTTTGCATGCATTAGTTTTCATTCGCTTGAAGATAGGCTTGTAAAGCAAGGATTTAAACGAGATGCAGATTTAGGAAAATTGGTTATTATTACACCAAAGCCGATTACCGCGTCCGAAGAGGAGCTTAAAGTTAACGCATCTGCGCGTTCTGCAAAGTTGCGAGTTGCTTTTCGTCCAGAGTAAGAATGTGGTAAGAAAACAAACAAATAAGCTTAAATCATTTACTCGGCGTCGAGTTTGCGGTATGTATTGCTGCGAACGCAGCATTTTGTGTTAGTGCTGTTAATAACGTCGTGCTGTGTGTCAGACAAGGACTACTTACATGAAAATCACGGAGATTAAAATCTATCCGGCTAACGTTGGTAAACTTAAGGCGTATGCCACAATGGTTATCGACAACTGTTTCATCATTCGAGATCTCAAGGTAATTGAAAGCGAAAAAGGAATGTTCGTTTCGATGCCGTCTCGTAGAAAAAAAGATGGAACCTTCAAAGATATCGCTCATCCGTTGAATCAATCAACGCGTGAAGAGATTGAGCGCAGAATTATTGAAGAATACACCAAGCACTCGGGAGAGGTAACTGAACGCTACGATGCCGATTAAGGAGCCTGGCTTTCCTGATTGATAGCTTGTTCTGGTGATGCTTTATAAGAAAAAATCGCCTCAGGTGTTACTTGTGGCGATTTTTTCTTTGATCTTTTTTTATTCTTTGCTAGAATTTCTCGTGTTAGTTGTTGGTTTTGAAACAAATCACACTAATTTCAATTCCACGTTCTGTGGAATCCGGTTATGGGGCGTCGCCAAGCGGTAAGGCAGCGGTTTTTGGTACCGCCATACGGAGGTTCGAATCCTTCCGCCCCAGCCAGCCTACGCCAAGGCTACGGCTGGGCAAGCCATTGTTAAGGAAGATATAATTTGAAAACATAATTATGCTGATAAAAGCGTAGGCTGTCACGCCATAGCTCGGTAGAGCGGCGGCGGACTGTGTGGTATAATTTTCGGTGAATTATTAGTTTGTTTGGTAAGGATCTTTTGTGTTCTATGTTTATGTACTGAACTCTCTTGTAGATTCGGATAGAATGTACGTTGGGTTTACACACGATGTGGAAAATAGATTACATGAGCATAATACGGGTGAATGTATTTATACCAAGAAGTATAGCCCTTGGAAGTTGTGCACTTACGTAGCCTTTGATGAGAGAGCGAAGGCAATAGCGTTTGAAAAATACTTAAAATCTGGTTCTGGTAGATCTTTCGCAAAGCGGCATTTATAGTTTTTTTCGTAATTACTTCTTCGCATTTCATAAAGATGTCCCCCCCCATAATTCTTGTGAACTTTAACTTTAGCGTAGTAGGGCAAATTTAGTTTAGTAGCGTGTGTTTTATCTTCGCCTTGGCGAAGTATGGCTGGCCATCTTCTTATAAAGATGATATTAATAGCAACGTTAACATTTTAATTAATGGCGAAGTATGCCCTTGAAAGCTCTTTGAGCGCAATTTCCATTTCTTATGGATATTCCAGTGGAGCAACAAAACTAATCGGCACACCTGTTTTGGTTATCGATTTGTGGAGTGTTGCCATGTTACTAAGTTTTTCTTGAAAGCCTTGCCAATAGCTAAGAAGAGCGACTGTTTTTGGATGTGGCTTAAAGCCTTCTGGGCATTCATCAATATTTTTTTGATAGCGCGCAATAATGGTTGAACAGTATTTGAAAGTTTCTTTGAACGTTTTCTCGGAATATATTTGCTGTGCATCGTGCTCGCCCTGGGCCGATAAATTGCGCATCTTGAGTGGAACATCTTCGTACATTCTTCCTATAAAAGCGCATTTGCAGCCTGTCCAATACAACATGCATTGTTTGTTCAATGCCTGAGCCTCAACAGAAGATAACGTACGATGAGTGATGTCTGAGATGCTCAGTTTTGCTTCGGGGTGTGCGTGGCGAGCAATTTCTTGTGTGCACTTTTTAAGAAATTCTAGGCATGATGATTCGTTTTCGCGTAGCTCTTCATGAAAAATGAGCCCATGGAGCGAGCCTTCATAGAATGGGTCTGACATAGCGCCAATAACACCCATTTTGCAGCCGTTCCAATAATATTCTAATTCTTCATTGGTAGAAGCTTTGCCGGGAGCGGCGCGCATAAGGCGCTCTTCAAAATCTTTTATTAAATCCCAAAATTTCCTGATTTGAAGTTCAGAGAGCATTGTTAGATCTTCGTGCGATCGAGCACGTTTTTTTTGTATATCGATTTTTTCTATAATTTTTAAGCATTCACGTGCAGCGTAGATAGTTCCTATCCAGCATTTTTCATTCAACTCCAGCTGTCGAATGCGAGATCCCGTGTGCATAGCCGCGCCACTTGCTGCGCCGGCTGGTGCACTTTCTTCGAGCTTAGATTCATCGTCCTCGGTGAGCGTGAGCGCCACAATTCTTCTGTGTGGTTTTGTGTAGGGAGGTGGCGGTGCGCTGGGTATTGAGTGAGTAACTGCAGCAACAGGACTGATGCGGCCGCTTGCGCCTGTTGCGCTTGCGTAGGCGCCTACGCTGGTAAGTGGTGTGCCGGCAGCTGCGCATTCTTCTGTTGTGGGGGTGTAGAGGGGGGTGGGAGATGTTAAGTGAATAGCATTGCGTCGGCCGCGTTGAACCGTTAATACAATTGGTTTTCTACCATCTTTTTTATGTATTTTTGTGGGTTCAGGTGATGGAGGGGGAGAGTTGGTGATATCGTCTAAAGGGCGAGATTCGCTTCCTGGTTTGGGGGAATGTGGGCTGGTCAACGGCGAAGCCAAGAAAAGAAACAATACAAGGTAGCTGTAGGAAAAGAGAGTTGTTGTGTGCATTGTTAGCTTTCATGAGATTTTCGCCGTTTTTTGGTCATAAAAGCATAACGATACACATAGAAACTATTTAAGGCTTTTGATGGGCATCAGGATTTGAAAGGCTTATTGAGTGCTTATGCGTGTAAGATTTTCAAATCCTGTATTTTTCACACGTGTTTTTTATTGCTACAAACTTAGTGCGGCTCAGAAGCGCTGTGTTTTAATGTCTCTTCATAGGTTGTAAGCATTGCTGTGTAATATGCAATTACGTTAGAGTTTTCTGCTTTTTGTTCTTGGTAAAGTGTTGCACGCACACCTGCAAGCCATTCTTCACGCTCTGCGTGCGATGGGTGAGTTTCTAGGAAGCGGAGCGCTTGCGCGCAGCCTTTTTCTGCAGGGTTTGTAACCTGCTCGATTGCTGTAATGCGTGAGGGGTTAAGGCGGCGGCTTTCTTGGGATAGTAAAACCGTCATGAATGTGCTGTAAGTATTTGGGGTTGGAAAATCTTTAGGAAGGTAGGGAATGCCGGGCGTGTATAACAATTGAGGTGCTGGTATATCCGTTTCTACAGCTGCGTGTTGCAGTATTGTGTGCTCGGGTTCGGCGTGCAGAGTTTTTTTACGTTCTTTTTGTGTCTGTTCTTTGACAGCAACTTGTTCGGCTGCAACGCGTGCTTTTTCGTCTCGGATTCTTTGTGTTTGTTCTTCAATTACAGCTCGTTCTGCTGCTGCCGCAGCTGCAATTTTTTCAGCCTGCTCTCTTAGGGAGTCTCCAGCGCTTTTGTGTTGTTCTTGGCGTCGCATAGATTCTTCTGCTAAAGCTTTTTGAGCTGCTTTAGCAGCTTTTTCTTGTTCTTTTTTAAGCGTTTCGGCTGCTTTTTTTTGAGCTTGTCGAATTTTATCTCGTTCTTGTTCCGCTTTTTCTTTTGCAGCTTTGCGTTCTTGTGCAACTTTTAGCTTTGTTTTTGCTGCATTTTCTTCTTCTGCCAAGGCCAACTCGATAGGAGATAGTCCTACGCCAAAAGTTATGGTTGTTTCTGCTTTCGGTGCTGGAGCGGCTGCTGTAACCAGGGTTGTGCGTTGTGTAAATTTTTGTCTGAGATGTTCTTTGGTGGTTGTTTGAGGTGTTCTTCGTGCTTCTTCGCGTAGAAGAAAGTCTATTTTGCGTCGCTCTGTAATTATTTCGTAGTGTGGGGTGCTGCGCTCGCACATTTCGTTTAATTCTTCGAGGGTGCTTAATCGTTTTTTGCGCAGGGGAGTTTTTAGTGTGTTAAGATTATATTTCATACACACGCCCGAAATATACGCTAAACCTGTGCATACTTTATGCAGTAATTCATTGGTTTTTTCTTGGTTATGATCTATTTCAGTTGCTCTTGTTAGCCGAGGAATAAGGTCTTCGGTCATTGCTTGATGGAGGCTGATTGCATGATCGTATCTATCCGTTGCAGCAGCATTGCGGCGCATCTTTTTGACTTCCGCATCGCAAGAATCTGTCCATTCAATTGGATGAGAGGGAAGAAGCACTGCGCAGTGATAGCCTTCAATCAATCCATCAAGAAAATCCAGGTGAAATGTGAAGCTTGGGGTTTCTCCTGAGGCTAGCGCAAGATTAAAATTGAGACGCATCTCTTTTCGATCAATAAAATTTCACAATAAGCATGGCTTTCTGTGCGTTAGCAAGAAGTACATGCGCGTCTCTTTCTTTTAAATATTTTTCGAGCTGAGATCCGCAAACAAAGCCTCTGAGGAAAGGTGAGTATTTGCGGAAACTAGGGGTTTCTTCTGTTGCAAGGTCTGTAATTTTCTCGCAAACATCGTTGAGCAACCAGATATTTGCATCATCTGCGGGGGTACGGGTGCGAGAGGTTGAGCATCTTTCTGATGAACAGAAAGATGCTGCCGGTGCAAGGCTGAGTGTTGCAAGCAAGAGAGAGAAAAAATGATGTAGCGACATAGATGCTTTCGGTTGGTTTGGATTGCGTAGGTTATTCAGCGAATTTTTTTGCTTCTGTTGAGTTGTATCCAGTAATGAACCCTTTGTGGTAATGGAAGTCCTGGATTAATGGACTAAGAGCTGCCAGTCTCAATATCATATCGGCTACACATTTGCCTGCTGTGAAAGGGTCTTGGTTGCTTTCTGAGTATGTTGACCCATCTAAGAATCCATGTTGGTACGCATATCCATGCAAAAGACCTGCGTTGTAGGCTTGAATATGTTCAGGTGCATGTGTTGCGGCCATGGTTGCAAGAGTTTTTTGCGTGTTTGAAATCCAGCTTTTTCTTTCCGTATATGTTGCTGGTGATTGAAAGAAGTTTTTTCCGTCAGCAATACCTCTGTCGTATGATCTTTTGATGAATTCTTCTTTGCTCAGGAGTTGGGGTTTGGCAGAATCGGGAGGGGTTGAAGAACTTGATGCGGTTGTAGAATCTGCTGAGGCGTGGTCATGAGAATCATATGCTTTATCACCTTCTTTTGCAGCCATTTCAGAAACTGTTCTTTGTTCTTGTTCTTTGGCGGCAGCTTGTTCAGCGGCAAGGCGAGCTTCTTCGTCTCGGATTCTTTGTGCTTGTCTTTCGGCTGCAATTCGTTCTTGTTCTTGGCGTCGCAAAGCTTCTTCAGCTAAAGCTCTTTGAGCTTCTTTAGCGGCTTTTTTTTGTTCTTTTTTGATTTTGTCGGCAGCTATTTTTGCTTGACGAGCTTTCTCTCTTTCTTGCGCGGCAATTTCTTCTGCAGCTTTGCGCGCTTCTTCCACTTTTTGTTCTCGGAGTTGTTTTTTTGTAAGAGGAGGTGTTGGTGCTGCTTTAATGGGTTGTGCTGCCGCTTGTACGCGTGGAGCTGCTGATGTTGCGACGGGTGTTGGGGCAGGCGCAGCAGTTCCGGTTGCAGCGGTTTTATCTTTATCTTTATCTTTATCTTTATCTTTACGTTTATTTTTTGCTTTGGCAGCTTTATCGGCAGCTGTCGCTTTGGCTCTTTCCTCTTCTGCAATGAGTTGTGCTGCCATGATTGCTGGATCAATCTTTGGAGTTGTTGTTGAGGCAGCAACTTCTTGCTGGAGAGCGCGAAGTTCGGGTTCTAATTTTCTGCGCTCTTCTAGTCGCGCTCTTAAATGTTGTTGTTGGGCTGCTGCTCTAGCGTCTTTAATGCGGGGGGCTTGCGCAGTTTTTTCTTGGGGAGCTTTTGTCCGCATCCTAGCTAGTTCGGCTTCTTTCTGATCGCACCTTGCTTGTGCGAGTGCTGCTTGTTCTTCCGCTGTTTCTGCGGATTTTCTTAGGTTTTCTACCATCTGATCGAGTGCTTCATTCATGCTTGGGCGTATTGTGAAGCCTTCTGTGGGATGGAGAAATGCGGGTTGAGCATGCAAAAAACCTGCTACGAGTGAAATGCTTTGGCAAATAGTGTTGCTGAGTCCTTTGAGTGTGTCAGAATCGCTAATGCCTTTGCATCTTTGGATGAGTTTTTTCAGGGTTGTATTTGCTCTAAGAGCGTCTTCAAGTGTTGTTTGTTTTTTTATTGCCCTGGTGTATATATCGCTAACGTCGTTATGTATCTTCCACCACTCAACACAAATGTTTGGAAAATCCTCTGCAGCCTGGTGACCTTCAATAAAGCCATCGAGCACGCAGGGGTTGAGGGTGGAGTTGTAAAATAGGCCTTTCAATTTGCGTTCTGTGAATATGGTGTAGAGACTAATGGCAGCATTAAAGCGAGTTTTTTTTGCTTCTGCATCTTCCAATTTGGAGTTTTCGATGCCTGCAATAAAACCGACAAGAAAGGGATTGCAGCTTTGTAGGCTAATGCGCTCTGGTGTTGCAGGGTTTCTTGTTAAAACTTCGTTACAAAAAGCTTCTAAATCGTTTTCTTCGGGGTATACGATTGGCCTGACTGAGTCATCAAGCTTTCCATCGAATTCATCTGGAAGCCAATCTTTAGTGTCACTTGGTGCAGTTCCAAAAAAAGCATGGGCATCTTTCCATCTATCGCCGCTGTCTGTTGGCGCAGTTGTTGGAAAATCTTCAAAAAGTAAGTCTTCAATTCTTCCCATCGGAAGAGCTGTGTTTCTTCTGTGGGTAGGGGCTGTGGCGCCTACG
>JBEITS010000007.1:0-17501 GCA_040374805.1 Campylobacterota bacterium
ATTGTCGCAGAAATTGCAATAAAAGTGTTTAGGGCTAGCGACGAACGTTTCTTTGGGGGGCGTGACAAAAATATTGAACGAAGCATTCACGGCAAATAAAAATACGTTGTTTTTATAAAAAAAGCGCCCACGTGGAAATTGTTTCCACGTGGGCGCTTTTTTACTTTAGATATTTAGATTTTTAACCCTACTTCGCGGAGCGCACTTGTGTTAGATATCTAAGTTCTTCACAAACTGCGCTTCGGATTCGATGTAAGCTTTACGCTCATCTGCCTCTTCACCCATCAAAGAGGTAAAAATTGCATCTGCAGCAACGGCATCATCAATCGTCACCTTGCTAAAGATTCTGTTTGCAGGGTTCATGGTTGTTTCCCACAATTGGTCTGCATTCATTTCCCCAAGCCCTTTGTAGCGAGAAACCGTCATGAAGGTTTTTCCGGCAGCGATAATGTCTTTGTTTGCCGTTAATACACCTTTACCCATAACAACTTCTTTGCGGTTAGGCAGCTGCAAGACCATAGAAGCCTCATCTATCTCTTTCATTGCAGCCAATTTGTCGTGCAAGATGCGCGACTCTGGGCATGTGAAGAATTTAAGCGGCACTTTCCAAGTCGTTTTGTGCTGCCTAAACGAGCAAATCCAACGATCTGCCTCTACCTGGTCAACCGTAACATTAAAATCGCTAAAAGCATGTGTAATAGCGTTTGAAAGGGTACTAAAGTCTGTTTCTGGCTCATAAAAAGGCAGCTTGCTTGTGAGCAAATGAACGTGCGCAATTGGCAAACTTAACTGACGCGAAGCCTTGTGAAGTTCTTTATGATAATCATCAAGCTGACTCAAAATAGACACAAACTGATCTTCTGTTGCTGCAACACCATTTTTAACAAGCGTTGCGTTTGCACCAATCCAGGTATAAATCATGTCAGCAAATTCATCGTCAGAATGCATCCACTGCTCACTTTTACCAATTTTAACCTTGTAAAGTGGCGCATTGGCAATGTAGAGATATCCAAAATCGATCAGCGGCTTCATATATCTAAAGAAGAACGTGAGAAGCAAAATACGAATGTGTGCACCGTCAACGTCCGCGTCAGTCATAATAACAATTTTATGATAACGCGTTTTTTCAACCGCAAACTCTTCGTTCCCTACACCAGCACCAATAGCCGTAATAAGATCTTTGATTTCATTGTTCGCAAAGATTTTATCTAAACGAGCTTTCTCTACGTTGATAATCTTACCTCGCAACGGCAAGATCGCCTGCGTAAAACGGTCTCGCCCCATCTTGGCCGAACCACCAGCAGAGTCCCCTTCCACAATGTAGAGTTCAGATTTAGCAGGATCTGCTTCAGAGCAATCCGCCAACTTACCAGGAAGAACAGAAGATTCAAAAACACTCTTACGGCGTGTAAGCTCGCGCGCTTTCTTAGCGGCATTACGCGCCTGGTAGGCAACAATTGCCTTGTTAAGAATTTTTTTAGCAATTCCAGGATTTTCTTCAAAATAGGTATCAAAAAAGCCATAAAGCCATGAATCCACAACCCCTTTTACATCACTGTTACCCAGCTTTGTTTTGGTTTGGCCTTCAAACTGTGGCTCAGGAACTTTGATAGAAATAACAGCAGTTAAGCCTTCGCGCACATCATCACTAGAAAGTGTGATGTCTTTGAGCATGTTAAATTTTGTGCCATAACGGTTACAAATTTTGGTAAGCGCAGACTTAAAACCCGCTTCGTGCGTTCCACCTTCCATTGTGCGGATGTTATTCACGAAACTATACGTTTGCTCTACATAGCCTTCGTTGTACTGCATCGCAAGATCAAGAACATACGTGTTGTCGTCTTTGGTAAATTCGATCACTTCAGGAAACAAAGGATTTTTCTTTTCGTTAATGTGTTTTACAAACGAAACAATCCCACCTTCATAAAAGAATGAGCCCTCTTGCCCTGTTGCCTCACTTACAATGTTAATCGTCAAACCTTTATTCAAAAAGGCTAACTCTCTCATGCGAGCCGCAAGAACATCGTACTGAAGATCTAAAACTTCAAAGATTGTTGGGTCAGGCAAGAAGCGAACCATTGTTCCGCGCTCTTCAGAAACACCCGTTTCTTTAAGTGCGGCCTGCGGGATACCTTTTTTGTAAAACTGACTGTAAATCTTGCCATTGCGGAAAATTGTTAACGTAAGCTCCGATGAAAGCGCATTAACAACAGACACACCCACCCCGTGGAGCCCGCCAGAGTAGCGATAGGAATCTTTTTCAAACTTTCCACCCGCATGCAGCTTGGTCATTACAACTTCGGCAGCAGAAATTTTCTCTGTTGGATGCATGTCGGTTGGAATGCCACGGCCATTATCTTTAACCGAGCACGAGCCGTCTGAATACAAAACAACATCAATTTTGGTGCAATATCCTGCAAGAGATTCGTCAACAGAGTTGTCGACAACTTCATAGACCAGGTGATGCAAGCCGCGCGTATTGGTTGACCCAATATACATCGCCGGGCGTTTGCGCACCCCTTCTAGTCCTTCTAGAACCTTAATAGACTGCGCGGTATAAAGATGCGCAGAGTCATTCTTTTTTTCCGGCAAAAGGGGCGCAGAATCGTTCTTTTTTTCCGACGACATGTATAAAAACTCCTTGGAAGGTTGGCCTAAGGCCTGAATGGCAGAAACAGGTAAATTCGTGTGACCAAACGCACAATAGCTAGATGGCTCACCCGCGAATTATGGTATACGTTAGATGATACCAAAACCATGATCTAAAGACAAAAAAGTACTCAGATCTGCAAGGAGTAAAAAATGCCCAGCCCAGAAGGTAGCCACGAGTTTTTTATGGATGCTGCTCTTACGTGCGCCCAACAAGCTTTAGCGGCTGGCGAAGTACCTATTGGAGCGGTAGTTGTTGATAAAAACAACGTCATTATTGGGACGGGCTTTAACCAGGTAGAACAAGGATCGTGCCAAACACTTCATGCCGAACTTGTAGCCATTCGCGAAGCGGCCAAAACACTGGGAACATGGCGGCTCGATGACTGCTGGCTCTATGTAACCCTAGAACCGTGCCTCATGTGCCTGGGCGCAATTGGTCTCTCTCGCCTTGCCGGGGTAGCCTTTGGAGCAGCCTCGCCAGACTTTGGGAGCCTTAAAATGCTCACTATTGGAGAGCATCCCGTGTACTTCAAACGACTGATCGTCCTTCGAGGCTTGAAAGAGAACGAATGTGTTGGTATGCTGAGGTTGTTTTTTAAAAGAGCCCGCGGGAAAGAATACAGTGAGTCAACGCATAGCCTTTCTGGCAAAGATCAAATCGATTCTTGAACAAAAACGTGACGATCTTATTGATAAGACCCGCGCAGGAATCGGAAGTGACTTCGAAGAGAAGCTGGTTAAAGACAGCGGAGACGAAGCGCAAGCAATTGCGATGGAAAAACTCGAAAGCTCACTTCAGATGAACGACGTGGATGAATTAAAACTCATCGAACGGGCCTTAGATCTGCTGAGACGCGATGAATATGGAATCTGCGTCGACTGCGGAGAGCACATCTCGCAAAAACGTCTAGAATGTTATCCTTATGCTGCTCGGTGCATTACGTGCCAAGAAGCATTTGAAGGGTAAAACTCTTAATAAAAATTTTGCCGATGTAGCTCAGGGGTAGAGCAACTGATTCGTAATCAGTAGGTCGTCGGTTCAAATCCGATCATCGGCTCCACGAGCTCAAAAATTTAGTGTTAAGCGGCGAAACAAGGCACACAGTGCAGAGGTTATTGTAAAATTATGGTAGCACCACAACTCGTTCACGGAACGGGCCGAAGAAAAAAAGCTGTTGCTCGCGTTTTCCTTAAAAAAGGATCCGGCATTATCACAGTTAATGGTAAAACACACGACGAGTATTTTGTTACCGACGTTACTCGTGACGTTGTTACAGTTCCTCTCAGAGCTGTTCAATGCCCTAAAGACTACGACTTTATGGTCACAGTTAAGGGTGGCGGTTTACCCGGCCAAGCAGGCGCAGTTGCGCTCGGCATCTCTCGCGCATTACTTCGCGAAAATGAAGAACGACGCAGCGCGCTCAAATCAAACGGACTTCTAACCGTTGATGCTCGCGTTAAAGAACGTAAAAAATATGGTCGCAAGGGCGCTCGTCGCGGCTTCCAATTCGTAAAACGTTAGAAATTGTTGCCTGTCTTCGGACATGGTACTTTTCAAAGGCCGGGCCCTCTGGGTTTCCGGCCTTTTTCATATTGAAAAGAAGGTTGCCCCTAAAAAACCTACATTTTGGCTTTTTAGGGGCAACCTTCTGCCTCGGTTCTAAACGCAAAAAAACTAGTAAACTTGGAGAAATGCATATCTCTCCAGATATCTTGTTTCGTCAATTCAAGAGGCCATAATGTTTTTTAAAAAAAATGCTTTAACAATCATATGCTTTTTACTAGCATCTGCCATTTCAAGCACAACAATCCAAGAGCAAAAACACGCTCTTGAAAATCGCATTTTCTCTGAACGTGCAAAAACTATAACTATTTCACTGCCCGAAACCGCAAGCGTTGCAGACCTTATTCGATCAAAAAAACGCGGCCACGAAGGACTTAATATCCCAACGGTGCCACGCTTTTCAAAGCGCTACCCGTTTTCACTAGCCCGAATTCTGGGAGAATACAAAGGGCACTACAAACTCCGTAATGGGGCTATGCTCACATCTGCAGCTATGGAGCGCTTTACCAATTTAGCCCACCTACTTTTAGCCGACAACGAAGAACAAGCACAGAAACTTAGAGAAAAGCTAGATGCAGCGATCCAAGCACACATTGACTGGTGTCCGTGCAAAACTACGCACTACAGAGGAACACCATCTATCTCATCCCCAAAAGACTTCACAAAAAAAAATGTAAATGCAATGTCTCCAGAAGAACGCCAAGCAAAGCTTATGAAGCTTCAGTCCTTGGAAGATGAAATCTTTGAAATATTAAAAAAAATACCCCTCAAAGAACCTTCTACTCGTGTATTGGTAGAAAAAATTCTCTCAACAAGCTACTCCCCAACCCTTGATTATATTGCCCTCAACGTTATCAATTCTTTTAAAGACAAAGATCTTTTTGAGCTGCTAGGGGCAAAGCCAAGCAAAACCGCTCAAGCTAGCTTCATTAATGGGGAAGATAAAGCCCTTTTGCAACAAGACAAGGAGCAAAATGTTCGTATTTTAGCGCTATTTTTATATGGAATAACAAAACAATTTTTCCTAAAAGTGCTACCTATAACATTAGCGATACAGTTTCTCTGCCTTATACCAACAAGCCTAATTAATTTTTTCGTGGAAAACGCCACATTCAAAGACACGGTCGCTACCATTTTATCCACAGGCACAATAATCCCAGCAGCTTTCTTGCTAGTTCGTAAAATGCATTATTTTGGGAAAGATTTACGAGCTGGCGAATTCAACCAAGTAGCAGAACCAAATTACGGCATCAACGTCAGAATAAATCTTGTATCCGAAGCTTCCAATTCGTAAAACGTTAGAAATTGTTGCCTGTCTTCGGACATGGTACTTTTCAAAGGCCGGGCCCTCTGGGTTTCCGGCCTTTTTCTTTTGCAAGCCTCATTCCTAAGCCAAAATATTCCAGGTGCCGCAAAAATAATCCTCAGAGGCTCGTGGATCTAAACACGGCAAAAACAACTTCCCTCGCAATCAGTGCATTACATCCACCAAATGCGAGGTAGTTTTCAAAAAGTCCGATTAAATGGTTGTTTTAAGAGCGTAAATTGCCCTGATTTTATGCGTTTTTAACTGTTTTCGATGGAAAAACAAAAAACTCCGACAGGCCAACCAACAAAATATGCAAGGTTGCCGAGGGACGCATCCTTTCGTATCATGTGAAAAAACATTTCTTTTCTTCTCCAGACGGGACTTCTTGAAAAACGCGCACCTTGCTTGTTTATTGCTAGCATTTACCATTTTCCCGGCCGCTCGCTCACCCCAAGAGCCAGATTTATCTCTTTTTGACACTGCCAAAGAAAAACGCTCTTATGAGCACGTTAACGCCCTTCCAGAAACAGCAAATTTGGTGATGCACATCCCCGAAATTGTTATTCAAAAATCACAGCAACAAAACGCCCGCCCTCACCTTGAGCCACTTGTTACACTCATTAAAAATGGTATCCAAGAATTAAAACAGCACCCCAGACAAGCTGTTACAAAAACCGTGCTTCTCCAATCTAACGACACAACAAAAACCCTTTTTGCCGAACTTATTTTTGCCCACAAAAAAGACGTTGCAGGGAAAATGCACATTACCTACACACTTTCCTTTAAAGGGCTAAGCCCGCAAGAACCAAAGGAAAGCGCCTTGATAATAACCAGAGCGCTAGATCTTCACCAAAAACCACCACCAAAAGGTTCTGGGGTAAAATTTCTAGCAGGAGGTGCAACAGCAGCCCTCATTGCAACAGCACTCCACCTTTTTACACTCAAGACCACTGCAAAAAGCCCGCCCTTTGCAACGCCGCAAAAACGGTCCCAAACAACACCTACGGGATCGTCTAGCCAAACAATTAAAGACCCTCAAAGCTCGTCGTACGGCCTCAATCCCCAACACGCAGCTCTTACGGTAAGGCGAATCCACAAAGGCCGAAAACTATTCGCCTCACCCCCCCAGCACGTGCTGCAGAACGAAGAAAACCACGCAAGCTTTAATCTTTTGGGAAACATCTTTTACGCAATTGCCGGCTCAAATCCACAAAAAATGATTGATTTTTTTGATGCATACCAAAACCTAGACCAAGCTTTTCTTGAGGCACATCAAGCACTAGATGAGGCTGAAAACAATCCTACAAGCCAACAAGAAATAGTTTTAGAGGCTAAACATATCCTTAAAAGACTTACACAGCTTTTTAATATCACCCCCGCAAGCGATCTTACGAGCATCTTAACTAGCGAAAAGCCGAACCGCCCCCTCAATGAACAAGAAAAAGCCGCGCTCAGAGAAATTCTTTTAGCAGATCCAGCATAGCTGCCAAGCCAGAAAAAGCCCGCCACTCTGCCACCAGAAGCTTCGTTGACCTCAAGGCCCCAACGGTACCCTGTAAGTTTCCCATTTTTTGCCCACCACGCGGTGACAGGGAATAAGCAAAAAGACTCAACGAGCTCACCTTCTTGCACGGCGCCAAACAAGCATGATACTCTACACTTAGTTACACTTATCGTTACTACACGTAGAGAAAAAAATAAAATGCAGCCCATCCAACGCCTAGAAGCTTGGCTCGATGAGCATGCCTCAAAAACAGCATATTTATTCTCTTCAGAATCCTTGCGCAACATATTTCTCGACCTTTCTGATGGAGCATTTAAAGCCTTTTTAAGCCGCGCTGCAAAATCGGGTGTGCTACTGCGTATTTGCAAAGGGATTTACGCCGCCAAGCGCGCAATGAAGTTTGATGGCAGACTTCTTTTTTACGTCGCCCGCATGCTACGCGAAAACAATTTTAACTACCTGAGCCTTGAAAGTGTATTGAGTGAACATGGCGTTATTTCCCAAATTCCGGTCGCTCGCATTTTTGTGATGACATCAGGCCGGAGTGGCATTATCTCCTGCGGGAAATACGGAAGTATTGAATTTATTCATACCAAAAAAACACCCTCTGACCTTAAAGATCGGCTCATCTACGACCCAGACTGTGGCCTCTGGCGCGCCACCGTGCCCCTTGCTTTGCAAGATATGAACCAAACCCGGCGCTCAACGCGCGATTTAATTGATTGGGAAGTTGCTCGTGAATTTATTTGATATCCTTGTTGAACAAGCCCTGGAGCTCAGACCAGAACTTGCCCCGCTTCGCCTCGTAGTCGAAAAAGAACTTCTACACCATGATATTTTGCAAATTATGCAAGACCATAATTTACTTTCAAGCCTCACCTTTATTGGGGGGACCTGCTTGCGCATGGGCTATGGAAGCATCAGACTGAGCGAAGACCTCGATTTTACAGGAGGAACCTCTTTTGACCGCGAAACGCTGGCAAAGCTGGGGACCCTGATAGCGGCATCATTGAAGGAAAAATACGGCCTCGTGGTATATGTTACAGCACCCGAAAAAGACATCTTGAATGTTGATACGTGGAAAATAAAAGTCATCACACGTCCCGAAAAGAAACACCTCCCTGCGCAACGCATCAATATTGATATTTGCTCCGTTCCCTCCTACGAGCAAACTCCCCTTCTACTCAATGACGCCTATAACTTGGGCCGAGGAGCTTCCAACCTCATTGTTGTTGGGCAAAGCCGCGAAGAAATATTTACCGACAAGCTCTTGGCTTTTGCTTTTCGTCCCAACCGCATCAAATACCGCGACCTGTGGGATATCGTGTGGCTCAACTCAAGAGGGATTTCTCCCCGGTTATCACTAATCGAACCTAAGCTTCATGATCGAAATCGCACAAGGCAGGAATTTTATGAGCTTTTTGCAGGACATGTGGCTCAACTCACCAACAACGCAGAGACTGCCCAGGAATTCAAACAAGAGATGCAGCGTTTTTTACCCGAATCGCATCTTCCCAACGGGAATGCCTCTGAGTATTGGCAGGTACTTATTCGTCTTCTTGAAGATATCACCACACGTCTTTGAAAAATAAAACCCTATGACAAGACTTTCTCTTCAGCCAGAAGCTTTTCTTTGGCTTCAAGGCCCCAGCGATAGCCTGTAAGCTTTCCGTTTTTGCCCACCACGCGGTGACAGGGAATAAGCACTGAAACAAAGTTTGCGCCAATGGCCCGCGCAACAGCTCTCACAGCGGTTGGCTTACCCAAGCGAGCTGCAATCTGCGAATACGTAGCGGTTTGACCATGAGGGATTTTAAGAAGCTCTGTCCACACAGAGCGCTGAAAAGATGTCCCGGGGACTGCAAAATCTTCTAACCCATGGGCTGTTGTCATCCAAAACCCAAGATCAAAGTTCAATACGGTATTTTTAGTGGCCCGCGGGAAAAATCTTACAAATTCTAACTCGAGATCTTCGGGCGTGGTTACAACAAACCCCAAAAAACAAATTTTTTCTTGGCTGAATGCCACAAGCACTCGCCCAAAAGGGGTCAACTGAAAATTATACACCACCATCTAAAGGATCCTTAAAAGAAAAATAACTCTCCGCAGAATACACCAGACTCTCAACAATTACCGGCTTTTTCATCCAGCACGATTTGTGACCGAATGTCACAGAAAAATCTAAAAAACCACGATTTTAGCAAACTTTTATTCAACCTGAAGATTTTTAACACAACAAGAAAAAGCCTGGCGATACTATCAGAATCATTAATGTGCTTTTTGGAACACAAACATGCTCTCCTCTAATACGAAATTAGGCTTTTTAGTTGCCGCCTCCCTACTCGTGATTACCGCCCCTACCTCTGCTGCGCTCCGCTTACGCCGCTCAGCTAAAGTTGCCCCAATGCCTACCCTGCAAACCGATTCTTTTTCAGCACTCAATCCTATGTATGGCAAAAAAGGGCTCACACCTCCTGCAACACGCTCAACCCACAGCAAACAAGAGAGCTTAGAAAGTGTTTCTATTGCCTCAACACATAGTCGCTCCAGCAGCGTAGAGAGCACACCAGCCCCTCTCGCTCGCAGCCGCTCAAACAGCCTCACAAAAGAAGAACCCGTAACGCCACCAGAAAGTCCAGCCCGAGCGCGCCGTGTTGAATTTATACAAAACGGCGGCACCCTACGCACAAAACGCTATCTTGCCAACTTTCAGTCTCACTGGAACAACCCAGCAAAACGCTACCGAATTAGCCTTAAAGAGCTTGATACAGACTTGCATGCACTCATTGCTCCTTGCTACTCCAAAGATGTTTCCGCCGAAGAAAAACAACAACTCTTTGCTAAAATCATGCAATACCTCAAAGCTCGCATTGATGAACTTGAATCATACAGCGCACAAGCAACAGAACAAACCCAACAAGCAGATTGCTCTACCCTTAGCTCAATTTTACACCGCCTCACCTCGCATCTTGTTTTCTCAACACGTTTTCTTGGCTGGCAACTGTGCACTGGTCGGCACGAAAGCTTTTTAAAAGCATGGAATTCCCCATTATTTACAAGCCTTTCTCGCGAAGAAGCAGAGAAAGCAATTAATGATAAGGTTTCAGATATTTCACTCAATTTTGAAGGCGGCGAATTTTCATTTGCCAAACGAAGCTCCTACACAACAACCGGAACCAATATCAAATCATTTGGCAGACAAAGTAAACCCTAGCCCGCCCTAAGCAAGCCCAACCTTAAACTCATGCTGCACGCAGAGTAAGCGTTGATAACCACAAGCACAAAACGTAAAAGCATCAAACAAAGACTCCATTAAAAATGGCCTGGAAGTATTGCCTCCAGGCCATAAATATCTTGCGACAATTAAAAAAATAACAACGCTATGCCAAGCCCTTTTTAGACCGCAAAAGAGCAGAAAGCGCATCGGCTTGAGCTAAAACTTGAGCAAGAGCTTCTGTCGGCATACGATCCGCAAAACACCTTTCCACCCTAGCTTTATCGTAGGTGTGATCCGCTGTCTTCAAGATTGTGAGAAAAAGACCCTTGAGTGGATTTCCAACTAAACCCTCAACAAAACCTCCGGATTCTGTAACAACTAGACGTGCAATCTGCCACTCGTGCAAATCCTTAAGTTTACCAAGAAATGTCTCCGAATTCCTTAGGTGGTCATCCATAACTTCTTGCGTCAAGTGAGCCCCAAACACATCATCGTCTTCAGACAAATAAGACTCACCGGCAAGTGGTGATGGACTCCTGCGACCAGAAGAGTCGTGAACGGCGACGCCAGCCGCAGCTACAACAGGAGCAACCGCTGCTGCAGGAACAGGCGCCGCTTGGCGCCTACGGGCCTCAAGCATTTCTCCCAGTCCATTAACAGCGACCCTTACGCCAGCAATTGCCATACACACACCAGCGCCAAGACTCAACATCGGCTTTGCCGGCTGTGGACTCATCATTGCCAGAAAAAGCACCAAACCAAGTTGTTTTTTCATATATTTTTCCCAAAAAGACTTACTTTTTACCTTGAACGTCCTTTTCAGAATAGATCCCCGCAAACAAGTCTTTAAACGATCTGAACAATACAAAAAATAGAGGTTTTTACAGCAAAAATGCGATTTGAGTATTTCAGGAAGAAACGGAAACCCACGAACGGGGAAAATGCCCTGCCCTACTTAGATTAACTTCACCCGCGGCAAGTGCATGCAGCAAAACTGCTGCATCAAACGGGAAATATTTATCCGAAACAAATACCTTCTTGGTCGAGTCTGAACAGCAGCACCCTTCAGCGTGACTCAACGAACAATAAACGCCATCCTTTTTGATGTCGGCAGAATTAGGCTGAGACGGAAGGTCAAAATCATACAGTGAAACAAATTTAAGGCAGCGACGATCGATTACCTTATCGAGCTTGTCACTTGGCCAATCATAAGAACTCACAACAATTTTTTCTGCATTACGCGCCATCAACGGCTTAAAGTGCAAGCCTGGATAAAAATAGCCATAGAAGTTGCTTAGAAAAACAAGAAAAAATGCGATCGCCAGAACATAAGAGCCCGTACGCAACTGAAACGTCCCCGCGCCCGTCATAAGATCTACATCTTCTTTTTTGAGCGTCAAAGCATATTCACGAGCATGTTTCTCAGAAAAAGCAGCCACAAAATACCACACGCTCAACGAAAAGAACCACCCAAGAAATGCCGACCAACCCGCAACGCGCCAAAAAGACGGCCGAATAATTAACATTGAATCCCTAAGAAAAGACATCGCTGTCCCAAACTCACAAAAAACAAGCGTGAAGATGAGTAACGAAATACAAAAACGTAAAAGATAATACTGTCGATCGTTCATCTAAAAACCAGAATCCAAAAGCAAGAAGAGCCTCGTGGAGTATATCCAAAAGGCTCTTCTTGCAAAACTACCACCGCAACGTAAAATGCAGTGAACTATGCGCGTAAATTATGCTGCGCTACCATTTTCGTCGGATGCTGCGTCAGGGACCGGCACTACATCAGCCTGCGACTCAGCTTGGCCCTTAGCTTGTTGAGCAAGTTCTTCGGCAAGAACTTCTTCAACAATCAGTTCTTCTACCAGCAACTCTTCAAGGGTATCAACTTCTTCTTTAAGCTCTTTGATTTCTTCCATCAATTCGGAAATCTCTTCTCGCAATTCTTCCTTTGAAGCATCCGCAGCTGATGAATCATCTGCAATCACCGAATCATCTTCCTGTTTTGCTGGTTCGCCAGTCTCATCTGAAGCAACGGGAGCTTCATCTGCTGAACGAGCAAGCAAGCCGCTGCTTTCGCTGGGCGAAACTGCAAAGAACAAACCGCGATGACATGCTTCACCGCCAAGTTTAGAAAAATTATGCAAGTTCTGGAGATTAAATGATCTGCATCCAATCTTTGACAAACCTAATGCCTGCAACATTATTGTAGTATTTTCATCACCCACAAATGCGCGCGAATTTCCGGTAAACCATGCTTCATATTGAGACAAGCACGCTTCTGCCGCTGTTTTAATTTCAGGGCTGCGAGCTTCTGCTGCTGCCAAAATAACTGCTCTTGCTGCCGCCATATTTTCCAAACATTTAGCTGCATGAGCATCAACAGCTTGAAGAGAAGAAAGATCTAGCACAATCGACCTTGTAGCAGCTGATTCAACAATACTTCGTGTTGCGCCGCCTACAGAATTGTAGACCATGTATTTCCAACCGTTTTTGAGATACTCAACAAACGAATTAAAGTTGCTAATTAAGAAGTCGATAAACGATTGACCTTGTTTTACAAGAGCTTCTTCAATTTCTTCTTCTGCATGAGCTCCAACTTGCTCCATTGCATCAGAGACCGTTTGTTTTAATGCCTCTACCGCTTTTTCTGCAAGATCGCCAATATTTTCTTCTGTTACAGCCGAGCTTGGAATAACCGAAACAGGACCTGTTGAAATACGAACATCTGGCAATTCAGTATGCGTAGGCTCTGCTGAAGTTTGACTTGCCAAAGGTTCTTGTTGCTCTGTTGTTTCTGTTGGAGTTGCAACAACTACAGCCGATTCATCCACAACATCACTTGCCCCACACGCACCGCTGAGAACTGAAAGCGCCAATAACATTTTTTTTGACATACCATCTCCTTTGTAAGTTTTACGATAACAGCTCAACCGCCATCTATTCGCCCGCAAAGAGCATTTCACAAAAACATCAATAAGTTGAATGAAACAACAAATTTAGTTAGCATGACCTCATACAATGGGTGGCTTATAAACGGAGCATCTACAAAATGCTTTCGGCATATATCTTTATGACACTCTCTCAAAAAAAAATATCTTCGTCTCTCTTTAACAACTTTTTCGGTTGGCGTTTTCACGCCTAATTAATTTTCCGAACACTCCTTGCGCAGCAGTCTGCGCCTCAAACACTTATAATTTTAGATATTTTTTAGAAAGAATTTTCCATGAACAAAAAAATGGTTGTAATCGGCTGTGCCCTTATTGTGGGATTACTTGGATTTGAAGCATTCATGGCCTTCAACAAACCAAAGCCTAAAAAGAGCAACCCCCTTATCGGAATCATCATTCCTCTCACCCATCCTGCTATGGATAAAATTGTTACGGGCTTTTGCACAGAACTCGACAAACTACTCTCAAAACAATGCGACTACGTGGTGCGCGATGCTCAAGGCGACCAAAACGTACAGCAACCTGCAATTATTGATGAAATGAAACGCAAAAACGTTGATATGATCGTTCCAATTGGAACCCTTTGCACACAAATGACCCTCCAAAAAGCGTCAGAAATTCCGGTAGTGGCTCTCGCCTCTATCCCCTCAAGCATTGTCTCTGAACGCAATTTAGCAACAGGGGTTAACGACGAAATAGCATGCCTTCATGCCCTCAAACTCATCGAAGGCATTATCCCCAAAATCAGCAAGATTGCGATAATTGCCTCCCAAAGTGAAAAAACAATGCCTCAAATTCAGGCTTTCAGAAGCGAAGCACTCAACAAAGGGATTGCCGTACAAACCATCTACGTTCAAACCCCATCAGATATCTTTCTTGCAACACACTCAATCGATAACGACGCGCAAGCAATTCACATCCTAAAAGACCACTTGGTTGTAAACAGCATTGCCACACTTAATCAAATCGCTCAAGACAAAAAAATCCCTGTTATCGCAAGCGATGAAGGCTCTGTAGAACGGGGCGCAGCATGTGCGATAGGCGTTGAAGAAAGTGAAATTGGAAAAGCAGGGGCACAACTTGCCTTTAACGTACTCTCAGGAAAACTCCCGGGTGATCTTGGCATAAAAACGCTTGATAAACTGACGATTTTTATTAACAAAAAAAGCTGCAAGCGCCAAGGGGCTGCCGTCGGCAATATTGTTGCGTACGCCCACAAAAACAATCTAACTATTGCAGAAACATCTCCAGCGTAATTGAAACCCATCCCTGCCCGGTATTTTCTGGGCAGGAGCTTAAAAACATTCAGGAGATCTTATGAGCCTTCTTCTTGCAATTGTAAGCCAGGCAAGCGTCTTTGCACCACTGAGCATTGGAATTTACATCAGCACAACAATTTTGCGCATTACAGACCTTGCAATCGACGGAAGTTTTTTGATGGGCGCTGCAACATTTACGCTTCTTTCCCTCAATCACTACAACCCCATTCTCAGCCTTTTGACATCAATGCTTGCAGGAAGCACTGTTGGACTTATCTCCGCCACCTTTCAGCGCAACGGAAAAATTCAACCCATTATTGCGGGAATGCTTGCAGTATTTCTTGCACATGGAGCCTTCTTTTTCATTATGAAGTGCCCAAATGTAAGTCTTTATGGAGGCTCAACACTTTCTAATTTTATCGCGAATACTCCCGTATGGATGCGTGAATGCATACCACTTGTTGTTGCCCTAGGCGTTGCTTTAGGGGCAAGCTATACATTGATTTCAACACTTGGACTTGCCATGAGAACATTTGGATCCAATCCCAAATTGCTAACCCAATTGGGAAAAAAGACAGAAAATTTCAGATGCTTAGGCCTCGCACTCAGCAATGGAGCTGCCGGAATTAGTGGGGCTCTTACCGCACAACAAAATGGCTATGCCGATGTAACCATGGGATTTGGAGTAACGCTGATTGGAATAGCAACTGTTCTTATTGGAACACACCTTATTAAAAGTATTACCACTTCCAACACGCTCTCAATCACACACAACCTTATAGGCTGTTTTGTGGGAACATTTGTATATTTCTTCTTCATCACTCTTTTACTGATGAGCGGCATTAATCCACTATACTTAAAAAGTGTTTTTGCTATCGTTTTGGCCGCAAGTTTGTACCTCACAAGCAATTAAACATCATCATAAAAAATTGGGCCCCACAACATATCGCTGTAGAGCCCAAAACACACTCAGAAAGTATGTTATTTATTTTTTAGCGTTTTTATCAGCACATTTTTTGGTAACGCATTTCTTAGCTGACTTAGCGTCTTTTTTTGAATCAACATCGCCTTCGCTTGCTGCAGCACCAATCAGAGCACCAGCACCCGTACCAATAACAGCACCTGTTGCTACATAACTTGCAGTTGTTGTAGACGCAGAACTTGCAAGAGCCCCAATGCCGCCACCCAACACACCACCAGCAACAGCGGCCACAAGCACATTATTGGATTTATTGCTGCTACATCCACCAAAACCGGCAAGAAAGCCAACAGCCAAGCCAAAAACAATAATTTTACAAACTAAAAAACTTCTTTGATTTTCCATGGTATCCCCACTTCTGGCTCAAGATATTCGTAAGCAGATTCACTGCTACAACATCCTTAGACTACCATGCAACATTTTCAGATTGAAATAGTATTTAAAAACTTGACGACAAAAAAACGATCAAACAAGCTCTAAATCATCGCGAGAAACCCAGCCACAAAAGCCGTTTTTCACTACTTTTACGTAGGTTTTTTTCTCATCAATAACAGAAACAAGCTCTGATCCTTTAAAAGAAGTTACAAAAGGAAAACTTTCACTTGGACCCGATGTTAAATTGGCCTGAGGTTTAAGCAAAACCCCCAAAACCACATCGTCGTGTTTTTTTGCCACAAAGACCGCCAAAGATAATGCCATAAGAAATGCTGCTGCCCACGAATCCTTACGCAAAAAACGCATAAATCCTTCTCGTCCCAGCAAAAAACTCACAATGAACAAACTTAGAAGAAGAAGAAGCTGCAAGAAAATAAGTGGGATATCAAAAATGATCGATTTCACAAGCTCAAGGGCCGACGCAACCAAAATGCTCTCTCGCTCATTTTGAATAAAAGCCTGAAGGGCTACTCGCTTTTTAATAATACGAAAACGATCAACAATTCCAGCTTCTCGCTCCGCCCTAAGCCACGAAACAAGCGCACTGGCCGTATTTTTTTTCGCAACTGCTGCATCACCCCGCGCTTCCCAATAGACCGCATTTTGCTTTGCAGCTCCCAAAGCCCCACAGAACACAAAAACAAAGACTAAGCTGATGTTAATTCCGTAGATTTTCATAATCACCATCCCCGAGCGTCCAAAGCATTCGCCGCAAAATTACTTAGGTTTACAAAAAATTACCACAATGCCTGAGTTCATCAAGCACACCCACAGCCCAAATCTACCAAAAATATACAACGAGAAACTTTTACTAAGGGCCTTCAAGAAGGATATAGGATATTAAAACAAACCATACTAGAAGCATTTAACAACGGACTTTTATTGGGTTTGAATGAAAAACATCATGCAAACATCTCTTTTGCTGCTGCACAAAATGCTCGCAGGTTAGCGTACGAGAGCATGCGACCCAGCAGAGAAAATGTATCTTGGTATTATCATGCCGTAGGCTGCTGTATTGGCCTTACTCTTTCAGAACCACTATCGGTAACGTCTATCGAGGAAATGGAGACTCTTTTACCCGCCATATCGGCTAAGCCTTTAGTATTAGCCATGCACCCCCTCGCTCCGGAAGAGCGCTCTACAGTGATTATACTCACCACCGACGCAGAAGCATTTAATGCCGGCGTACACGAAGGAACAAAATCATTCGTTCTCAGTAGATCTAATAATCCTGGCGTATTTGCACAAATTCAAGCGCATGCTCGTGCAAACATTATTGCCTTAAGCACATCTTCTCCTCATAACATTGAGCAATCTTACTGGCGAGGGGTAATGGCTGGATGCGAATACTCTGAAAGCATGGCAAACAACGCCCTCAAACAAGGAGTAGAGTCTGGCTGTCGTTTATTTCAGCAAATGGTAGACTTCGACCTCTTAATGAGCAACGTCACGAGAGATTTAGCAATAACTGAATGTCTGCCCTATTCAAGTGATAATTTACATAGAAAGCTTTACTTAACGGCTCTAAAGATGGCAATCGAGCAAGAAAAGTTGCGAAAGGAAGATCCTACGGGTTATGCCACATAAAATTTCACACATAATTTATACAGCCTAATATACCTCCC